>CAMYSW010000046.1:0-12340 GCA_947297425.1 uncultured Porphyromonadaceae bacterium | reverse complement strand
GACCCACATACAATGCATCCTTGAAATGGAGTTCATAATCCTTGCCGTCTACGTTGACAATGCCATCACCGCCCGTGTTGATCACACCTAATTCACGGCGTTCAAGAAAATACTTGGCTTTCAACGGATCTATCGTCTCCAGCTCTACGGTTTTAGCCACAGGCATTACGCCGCCATATATCAGACGGTCATACATAGTGTATGTCAAGTTGACCTTATCCGCTTCCATTACTTTCTCCATAAGGAAGTGGGAGCGGAGCTGCCCGTTGTCATAATGCTTCACATCCTCCGGATGGCAAGCGTAAAGTATACGGTAATTTGTTTGTGCCTGCAAAACTCCGCAACCAACAAACATTAACAATGCTAAAAAAGTCTTTTTCATATCAGAGTGTTTATTTTTAGAAGCTATTGAAGGCTTGGATACCCTTATAATAGCATAGATTTATTCTGTTTTCTGTAATTTATCCGAACCTGCCGCGATCATGGCTTTCCGGTTCCTTTCTATCAGGATTCTGTTAAAGATCGCCATTCCCAAAGATACAACTACCAATATGCCTGCTCCCACCCATTTAAGGTTGCATGAACATTGATAGATAATCCAGGCAAGCGGACTTGAAGCGAAATCCAGCGACCCGCCATCGAATCCTCCGGGAATTGCCACGGCTGCGTCTCCCGTGGCATTGAACACGTCATGCGCCGCCACTGTGAATGCGGGAGCCATGTTGGTAACCATATATAGACCGGCAACCATAGCGACCAAACCGGCAACAAAGGTCTTAACCACGTTGCCTTTAGTGAAAGGGAGCATCAACGGGAAGAGATAGAACATACCGGCAAGCGAGGCGAGTGGCAGGAACTGATTGCCGGGAAGTATTACCGCCAGCAACAGTGTTACGGGTATCAGCAGGATTGAAGCCACGAGCGTAGCCGGATGCCCGATCACCAGCGCCGGACTCATTCCGATATTCAAACCGTCTGCACCCTTGAATTTTCTGGCTATAAGACTGCGTGTGGCATCCGAGATAGGCTTCAGACCCTCGATAAACAACACCGTGACACGCGGGATAAGTTCCATCACCGCGCCCATCTTTATACCTAAACCGAGAATATAAGGAATATTGTCAACTATCTCGTTCCAATTCTCACAAGTGAGGCAGCCAATGCCCACACCCACTATGACTCCAAGCAAAAGCGGCTCCCCGAGAACACCGAATTTCTTTTTCAAACCCTCGGCATCTATCTCAAGCTTATTCAGAACAGGTATCCTATCGAATATCCAGTTGACTCCTATCGCAAAAGGCACAAAGCCGGCGCAAAACGGTTGAGGTATGGATATACCGTCCATTCCGTTATAAAAATTCTGAAATTTGCGTGCCGTCATATCCGCAATCACCAAAGTGATGACATAGCACACAATCGCGGCAAAAAAGCCCCACGCCAACGAATCGGATGCAAAATATACCACCGCACCTATAAACGCGAAATGCCAATAATTCCACAAATCTATGTTGACAGTGCGCGTTGTCTTGGTAAACAGCATAAGAAGGTTCACTCCGAGACACACGGGAATCACAAACGCACCGACAGCCGTGTTATACGCTACCGATGCCGCCGCAGGCCATCCCATGTCGAACACTTTGAGTTGGAGATCATAGATCTCGACCACTTTATTGAGCGCAGGTCCCAGAGCTGAAGTCAAAAGGGCGGTGACTATTGAAAGTCCCACGAATCCGACACCGACCTTAAGACCTGATTTCAAGGCATCTCCGAACTTGATGCCGATGCATAGACCCAAAACAGTGAATATAACGGGCATCATCACGGCAGCGCCAAGACCGATTATGTATTTAAAAACTTCATCCATGTTTTTAGAAGCTGTTTAGAAATAAGAGTATACTTGAATTTGACACTAATTATTATGATTACCTGACCGTTATATTAAGCGGATTCCGGATACATTTACGCTTATGTTCCAGGACTTTCCTCCACTCCGTCATTGTGGGCATCCCTCCTTTACTCCATCCGGCACCCCAATAATACGCAAACGGCTCTCCGTTTTTCACCTTCCCTTTAAGGGTTATGTGACCTACTGCATCTCCGGCAGGCTCGGGCAAAGGCAAATATCCCGGAGTCGCATCCGAATCCGCAACCATCCCGAGGAATATGGTACCGTTTCCGGCATCGGCATCCTCTGTGAGATCGGCATATGCAACCACTCCATTATCGGTATCAAGTATATACCCCTCAGGATTCTGCCGATGAACCACCTGCGCCGCGACAACATCCTGCGGCGCGATAAGCCCATGATAAGTCACCTCCGTGCGATTAAGCCAGTCGCCGGCGTCAAGCGTTATTACACGCTCCTCAGCTGCATATATCCCCTTCCCTCCGGTCATTGGAGGGAAGATCAAGCGCACTTGAAACCTCAACGGTCCTTGCTCTAATATCTCATATTCCGAGAAGCTCCAAGGATAAAGGATCGTCCCGTCGGAATCGATAAGCGCAGCCGTGCCACCACCCAAAGTAGGACCCACTGCATAAACATCCATCCCCTCTCCATAATCACGATGAAATGTCTTCCCTTTACGGTTATTCATCATGTAACGCTTCTCGAGGACGAGGTCCGGAACGGATTTGGTCCAGATATCATAGCCGAACGTCCTCTCACCATTACGCTGTTGTCCCGGACCGTACGCACGATATGCGGCAAGATCATTCTCCCATGTCATGTCATCGGCACGTTCCGGGAAAAGCCTGCCGTAAACAAGTGGCTTTACAGGCACCGGATCTCCCGGCACCGCATGATATACCGCCGTGTCCTTGGCTGCAACGTTAACAGGAAAGATAATTTTCCCGTCATGTGTCTTCTGCCATGAAACCTCTTTGCCATTATCGTCATGAAGGATGAAAAAAGGAACACCGAGACGAGATTTTACCAAGCTCTCATCAACTTCCACAATTTCATTCACCCTCTTGAAATCGCCGGGATTATAAACTTTAATTTCCACAGTTTCCGCCTGCACCATTACAGTGCAAGCGAAAGCCATGGATATAAACAACATACGATTCATTCCTATATTTTTTATCAAGGCTGCTTCCCAATATAAGCGAGAATACCGCCATCCACATAGAGAATATGTCCGTTCACAAAATTGGAAGCATCGGAAGCGAGGAAAACCGCCGGGCCCATCAGATCTTCCGGTGTGCCCCAACGAGCGGCAGGCGTCTTGGCAATGATAAACTGATCAAAGGGATGACGGCTTCCGTCAGGCTGAACCTCGCGAAGAGGAGCTGTCTGCGGAGTAGCGATATAACCCGGTCCGATACCGTTACACTGGATATTGGCTTCGCCATATTCCGAACATATGTTACGCGTAAGCATTTTAAGACCTCCTTTAGCCGCAGCATATGCCGAGACTGTCTCGCGTCCGAGTTCACTCATCATCGAACAAATGTTTATGATCTTACCATGCCCTTTCCTGAGCATACCGGGGATAACTGCCTTAGCACAGATAAACGGAGCGATGAGATCGACATCCACAACCTGACGGAAATCTTCAACTGCCATCTCCGTCATTGGGATGCGGCGTATGATTCCGGCGTTGTTAACGAGTATATCCACACCGCCATAGTTCTTTTCAATATCCTCTACCATAGCCTTAACCGACGCTTCATCCGTCACATCGCAGAAATAACCTTTAGCGTCAATACCCGCCGCCTTATAGTTTTCAGCGCCTGTCTGCATGGAAGAATCGGAATGGGCGTTATAAATAACTTTCGCCCCGGCATCATGAAGAGCCTTACCGATTGCAAACCCTATTCCGTAAACACCCCCTGTGACAAGAGCCACTTTCCCTTTGAGGGAGAACATATTTTCCATTATATCTTGATGTTATAGTTTTTAGAGTATATTTCGTGAGCGTATTTAATTTTAACTCACTTATATTATATACGTTTTATCAGAACAAATCACCCATTTTAGTCTTGTCCCCCCTCCAGTGATGATCTTTCGGGAAAGGCTTGCCCGACCATGCTTTCCGGCTTGTCCATTCCTGCGGGGCATCGCTCCAGAAGGGATGTGTTGAGGGAAGACCCAGCGGCATGAACGCTAATGTGGTCATATAAAGAGAACCGTTATTGGTATACCAGTCTGCAATATTAGGCTGACGTCCGGCAAAACCGATAGTCAAGAAGCCCTTTTCATTAAAATTCTCCTTGCCGTCAAACATATTGTGCATCACGGCGGTAAGAGCTGCGCGAACCTGACCCGGAGTCACACCTTCAGGCAGTTTGTCATACCATGCCATCAGAGCAAGAGGCTGCATTGTTGCCATCCTGTAGGGAATCGACCTGCCGAAGACGGGGAATGTCCCTTCCGGTGAAATCAGACGCTCAAGCACCACGGCAAACTTCTGAGCGCGTCTCAAAGCCTGATCATAATATTTTGCGTAATGTATGCGCGTATAGGCACGGGCATCTTTCATGTTCTGCAACGTTTCAAGATACATCGGATGAAACACATAGCTGCTGTAATAATCGAAAGCGAAGTCCGGACCGTCAGCATACCATCCGTCGCCCGTATACCACTCTTCTGTCTTACGTATTGCCGAATTAACCCTATATTGGTCGTAAGGAGCTCCAACCTTTGCAAGGAAACTTTCTATCGTGGAAGAAAAAAGCAGCCAGTTGGTATAAGGAGGATCCACCTTACGCAATTGTGTAAATTCCGTGATATAACGTTGTTTGGTGGTTTCGTCAAGAGGTTTCCACAAGGCATCGTAAGCACGTATGAAACTTTCCGCAACATAAGCGGCATCGACCAAAGCCTGTCCGTGACCGCGCCAGCCAAGATAGTCGGGACTTTCCGGGTTAACGGCATGTACATAACTCTTAAGAGCCATCTCTCGGAGTTCCTTACGTATCTTACCCTCCTCGGTGTCATCATCCGGCAATGCAAGCCATGGGGCTATTCCCGCCATCAACCTTCCGAAAGTCTCCATGTATGTAACCTTTTTGTTTCTGCCATCCCAGTTCGGGCTAACCTCCACAAGCATGTTTTTCTGTAAATTGCCCTCCGACATATTGCTCAAAACGGGATAAGCTATCTTATATGCAAGACCGGTCCAATATTTGCGGTCGGCATTCATGTTCCTTTCGAGATACCTGACGTATTCACATGCAGCGAGCAAAAAAGCTCCCACTCCGAAATCCGAAGTAGACTTCGCATCCACCACCTGACCGGGGATAGCCTTCTCCCCGATAGGCTGCACATAACCTACCGTGCCGTTCTTCTGCAATGCAGTGCCACGGAGATATTTCCATCCCTTCAACGCTGAGTCAATATATTTGGAATCCTTCAGGTATCCGTTGTTCACCCCCCAAAGCAGACCATATGTAAAGAAAGCAGTGCCACTCGTCTCGGGACCAGGAGCATGCTCCGGATCAAGCATGGAACGTGTCCAATATCCCTGAGGCTGTTGAGATGCAACCACGGCATCTGCAAGTTTCACATACTTTTGCCTAAAAAAGTCTTTATGTTTATAATCTTCCGGAAGATCCGCAAGCACTTTCGCAAGCCCGGCAAGCACCCAACCGTCGCCACGTGCCCAGAAATCCTTCTTGCCGTTCACACTTTTATGTTTCGGATAAACATATTTGCCGTCACGGAAATAAAGTCCCGTCTCCTTGTCAAGCATTATGCTGTCGCTCACAAGGATGTAATCGTAAAGCTTATCAAGATATTTCCTGTTGCCCGTGATCTTATACATCTTGGTCATTACGGGCATTACCATGTAAAGACCGTCTGCCCACCACCAATAATCATTCTCGGGGGTAGACATTTGATATTCCATAACCTCGCGGGCACGTCTTATCCGCTTGTCATCGGGAAGGATATTATAAAGGTCTGCATAAGTCTGGAAACATATCTGCCAGTCTCCGAAAAGCACATGCTCGTCTGTCTCCCCATAATTATATTTCCATTTGGTGCGGTCAGCGCTCTTGGCTCCTTTCCATCCGTTATGATCCGCCCATGCAAGGGAATAGTCAAGATACTGCTGGTTACCCGTGAGGCGATATGCTTCCATATTGCCTGTATGGTAAGCCGCGACATGCCAGAACGACCATTTTTCAGGATCATTAGTCTTCTGCCAATTGTTGTTTACCTTCTCGATTATGGATCTTACCTCCTTAGCCTCATCAACGGGCTTCGCCATAGATGTTGCCGGGATCACTGCCATAATTCCGGAAACGATTAAAGATTTGCAAATTAGATTCATCGGTTGTATCGTTTTATTACTGAAATTTTTTCTTATCCAATCATAAAAAGCATATAAACGCCCTTTATTACCTATTAAACAACTATTAGTCAATGCATTATACCTCATGGGGGGGGGTATTTGATTCTTTGGCTTCCTGTCTCATGCCTTTTGCATATACAGAAGGCGACATGCCATATTCTTCCTTGAAACAACTGCGGAAATATCCCATGTCATTGAACCCGCTCTCATAGGCAGCTTCCGATACGGAATACCCATCCGCAAGAAGTTCAACAACATGACGCAGACGCAACTTGCGTATGAACTCTTTTCCGGACAATCCTGTCAATCCCTTTATCTTACGATAAAGCGTGGAATGGCTCATGTTGAGATTATCCTGAACAAAAGACATGTCAAAATCCGGTTTTGTAAGATTCTCTTCCACAAGAGATGTGAATTTTTCAAGGAAAGCCTTGTCCAATTTCCCGAGTTTAATCTCTTGCGACTGGACTTGACTATTAGTTAACCCGGTTTCGGAACCATTTTCCGACAACACATGCGATGCGGACGTAAGTCTCGATGCCAACTGGCGACGCATGGCAAGAATATTAAGGATACGGCTGTTAAGCAATTTTGCGGAAAAAGGTTTGGTAAGATACGAATCGGCTCCGCAATCGTATCCTCGTTCCTTATCCTGCAAAGAATCGCGAGCTGTCAGTAACACTACCGGGATATGGCTCGTGCGGATATCCTGTTTAATTTTGGAAAGCAGTTCAAGACCATCCATCACCGGCATCATAAGATCCGTAATGACAATATCGGGATTATTCTTCACTGCCTCCTCAAAACCCTCCTTACCGTTCCCTGCCTCTATCATCCGGAACGTTTTTCCAAGTGAACAGGATATATACTCGCGAATATCAGGATTATCCTCCACGACAAGCACCGATGCACGTGAATCCACCTCTTTGCCGTCCTGTACGGTATCAGCCGTATTGCCTCCCTCCTCGGCATCGCTATGCATAGCATCCGGATATGTATTGTCTTCAATCAGCTTTATGGTGAACACGGTCCCCTCCCCGGGAGTGCTATCCACTTTGAGTATTCCGCCATGAAGATCGGAGAGCGATTTGACCAAAGCGAGTCCTATCCCTGTTCCTGAAGCCTGATGCTTACCCTTCGCCTGATAATATCTGTCAAAGATATGGGGCAAAGCCTCCGGCTCTATGCCATAACCCGTATCGGCAACAGAAATACATACATATTTATTGACTTCGTCACGGCAATGTCTCAGCGAAAGTGTAATCGTGCCCTGAGGCGTATATTTCACTGCATTACTCAAGAAATTATTTAGTATCGTTGAAATAACATCCGGATCGAAATATATCTCATTCCCGTCATTCTCCACATCAATAACGTAGCTGACATTATTGTTATGGTTTAACTCCTTATACCTCAGTCCTATTTCAGTGACATGATCCGCAATATTTCGGCGAGACACACAGAGTTTCCTGTTTTGCGTTTCCGTTTTCCTAAATTCCAATATCTGGTTAATCAGATTTAGAAGCCGCATGGTGCTCGCATGAATTATCCGTATCTTCTCCCTAAATTTGACCGGGACTTCATCATCGGTCACCAAATCTTCCAAGGGACCCAGAATAAGCGTCAACGGAGTGCGCAGTTCATGCGTGATATTTGTATAGAATCTCAGACGCTCCTCATTAAGTTCCATCTCGTCTATATCCTTCTTGCGCTCCATTTCCATGGAAGACCTGCGATTCACCCGCCTTTTATAATACCTTATCCATATAAAAATGCAAGCAAATATCAAAAGGGCATAAATAATCTGAGCCCACCATGTGCTCCACAAAGGCGGGGAGACATTTATACCTACGGAAGCGATGTTCGCCTGATCCCACTCCTCGTTGGGTAGACGCGCCCTTACCTTGAAATTATAACTCCCGGGAGGAAGATTCCTGTAACTGACATGGTTCTCACGCAAAGGTATACTCCAGTCGGAATCTATTCCCTCCAACATCACGGCATATTCCAGGAGTGGAGACTGGGCATAATCGGCAACGGAAAATATTATCTGTATAGAGGAGTCATGACTTATATTTATATCGCTTCCGGGAATATATATCCTTTCAGCATAGTCATCCCTTTCATTATGATCTATGCTTAGACAGTCAACGATACCTACCTTTCCGGTCTTCCGTTCATTACAAATAAAGTCCGGAGAAAAAGAGCATGCTCCACTGCCTCCGCCGAATATTATATTACCCTCCCGATCGCAAGTGACAGCCCTGTCATTGAAATTAGGAAGCACGAACTCAGAGGGAAAGTTCTTAAATTCTCCCGTCTCCCGGATCCATACATGCAGACCGGTATCCGTAGAGAACCACATATTTCCATTCTTGTCTTCTGTTATGGCACGCAAGTTGCCGGCATTATCTATCGAAGGATGTGTAAGTCTCGTCACCCTGACATCATTTGCCGGATCCTTCACGACACAAAGGGAGATATTGGTAATAATCCAGATCCATCCTTTCGAATCAACATACATGCTCTTCACCGTGCCGCTCTTGAGGTAGCGTGGATGAATATGCAATCCTTTTGAAAATGTGCGGTCAAAAATCAATATCCCGTTACCGAACGTACTAACCCACAACCGATTTTTGCTATCACGCACAATCCCGGTAACAGAAATATTATTAAGCATGCTGTTTGACGCGGTAATGAATTTTGCTTCTCCGTTGTCATATTTCAGTATCCCTTCCGAACATCCTATCAGCGTTCCTCCCGCAGGATCATTGAATATCACATTTATTCCTATGTCGGGTCTGCCAAGCGGTATCTTTTCGAGCTTATGTGTTTGGCGATCCAAACGCAAAAGTCCGTCATCATACAACCCCAAAAGTAAATCATCACCAGCCCTGCCCAACGTCGTGACTCTCGCAAAAGGATGCGTAAGGTCAGGATGAAAACTGACAACATTCTCGATCTGTCCGTCGCGGTAAAGTCCGATAGAATTTGTCCCGCCAAGCAACGTAACGCCATCGGTATCCGTGAAAACCGACCACACCACTTTATTGTCAAATCCCTCTGTAGCCGCGCTGAAATAGGGCAATGTCTTGAATGTCGGAGTCATATGACTTATAAATTCAAGCCCGGATCCATAATTGCATATCCACATGTTTCCGAATGAATCTTCAAATATCGAGCGCACGTTACCATTGGAAATTCCTCTGCCTTCGATCTGCCCGAGACTAATATTGCGGAACCGCAGATTTGCCGGGTCACCCGCAGTCAAATCCGAAGGATCGAAAATGCTTATACGCCCCATGTCGCATCCAACCCAAATCAATCCTTTATAGTCCTCATTTATTGAATATACATGATCGCCTGCTATCGACGACGAATTGGAAGGATCGTTAAGGAAAGTATGAAATACTTCCCTCTCCGGTATGAACAGAGATAACCCGTGATTGGATGCCAACCATATATTCTTGTGCGAGTCTATCTTAACGGAATGGATAGTGCCTTTTGGAAGGCAATTCGGCTTTCCGGCAACATGGCTATAAGTTTTAACTTTACGTGTGGCAAGATCCAGAACTGAAATCCCTTCCGTGTTATGGGTTATGACAAGATGACCTTTGCCGTCATCTGCAATAGAAACGAAAGAATCCGGAAGCCCGCATATATCTTTTGACGTATAAGCTGTTTCCTCTCCTCCCGGAGACAAGTGTATAATCGTATTATAATGATTCGATATCCAGATTCCCCCATCGGCAGCAGGCGAAATATCTGTGATATTAAAAATCTGTGCCTCATCACTGAGCCCTATTTTCTCCACCTGACCCGTCTTACAGTCGATACGTCCGATTCCGCTTTTTGTACCGACCCACAATTTGTCTGTGGCACTGTCATGATAAAGTGCCGACACTGTATTTCCGGGTAATCCGAGTGCATTCTTTCCATACCGGGTGAACGAGTGCCCGTCAAAACGATACAACCCGTTATCGGAACCGACCCATATCAATCCCCTGTTATCCTGCTCCACATATGAAACGTAAGCAGTGTTCAATCCCCTGTTTATACCTAAATGTTCAGGCGAATTGAATGCGCCTCCGGCTGCGATCTCGACAAATAACGACACCGCTAACAGCACCGCCATGACGCAAAAGCGTCCTACAGCCGGAGGCGACAATATGATATGGTGAGGAAGTTTCATGGTCAAGACTTGGATAGTTCGTTTACAAAAATAATGATGATTCTCCAAGTCTCAAAGGAAGAATTGAAAAATGAACATTTTCCCTCCTCATTTTGAAACTTAAGGCTTCCATTCAGGAGTCCAGTTCACTATAGGCTCCCCGCTTGAAGAAAACTCGACAGGCATCCACAGATAGCGAGAATTTTTCAAGCTTTCGGGATCCCATTTGTCGAACATAGCTACGAAGGAACCATCTTTACCGGGCACCTTCAATATATAGTTGCTTTGTCCTAAAAATGTCTTGTTCGCATTTTCTCTCCTACATGGGTTCGGAAGTTGCTTCCATTCTCCCATTATATCGGTAGCTGTCATTAGGCGCGCTTCATTAGGAGCCCAGCCTGTGCAACCGGAAGTGATCATCCAATAACGACCGTCATGTTTCATCAATGCGGGCGCCTCGTTGTGACCGCCGGGGAATATGCGGATATATTTTCCCGTATGGCTGAGATAATCATCCGACAGCTCCGCGATATGCAGGGTGAGATTCTCCTCCGATGAATATATGTGATAAGCCTTGCCGTTGTCATCAACAAAAAGAGTCATGTCCCGGCTCATCTGTCCACCGTCAAGATCCCTCATGATGAACATTCCCCGTTCAACCTCCCGACGCCATTCAGGTGTCCACCATTCAATATCTTCTCCTGCCCTGCGGGATGCCGAGTTTACGGCAAGGTTCATGGGCATCTTGCCTGGATTCACACGCCCAGACCTCACAAACCTGAAAGGACCGACAGGCGTGTCACTGACTGCCACAGCACAACGAGCAGGTCCATAACCCTGCCCTTTCAGTTCGAGATGAAACCACATTACATATTTTCCCGTCTTTTCGTTATATATAACTTTCGGACGTTCAATTATACACCCTTTCTCTATGTCATGACCTTCGGCATCACTCGCCTTCAAGGCAAGCCCCTCATATTTCCAGTCTACAAGGTTCGGGGAAGAATATACCGTCACTCCCTCCTGTGGCAACGGACGCACTGCGGCACGATGCTCGCCATACCAATAATATTTGCCGTCATTAAATATTACACACCCTCCGTGGGCATTGATGGTATCCCCCTTTATATCCTTCCATACCTCACCGGGACGTATCACGCCTTTGTCGCGAACCTCAGACACAGCCGCCTGACCCGGAAAACTCATAATAAAACCGGCAATCACTGCTGCCAGCACCAGCTTCACTTTCATGTCTAAACATTTTATTAATTGATAAACTGCTAAAAAGGGGGAAGAAGTCTAACTCCTCCCCCTTTTTTCAACGTGGCAAAAGCCATATTTCTTATGAATGTAATTCACTTATTTCCTTGCATCTGCATCGGCTTCCTGCCATGTGCTCCACATTTCGCAATTAGGATCATAACCGTCATATCCGAAATTCTGCCAAAGCTTCGCCTCGCTGTTTGCAGTCTCTGCAAAGTGAGGGATAGGCCAATAGAGATTATGCTTATCCATCTTATACATGATCTCTATACCGCCGGATTTGAAAGGAATCTCGGGTGAGTTATAGAATGAATAATGCATAAGTCGCTGATACCAATAGCTTCCGCCGTTGCGGTCGGTACCATTCTGACGGTTCCATGTCTCTTTGTCATATACATTGCCCCATTCATCTGGAATACCGGTGTTGGCAAGAATCATAGAGACGCGACCAAGCTCTGCCTTACGAAATTCCTCCATATAAAGCTCGCGGGCACGCTCGTTCATGATGTCACCGATATTGACTGTGGAATACATATACTTGGCGTTGGCGCGACGACGCACTTCATTAACGTCATTTGCCGCCCCTCCGGCATTACCCTGATATAAC
>CAMYSW010000045.1:0-12351 GCA_947297425.1 uncultured Porphyromonadaceae bacterium | reverse complement strand
GGGTCGGAGGGGTTATCCTGCTGAAAGGAGATTCAAGATCTGCGGCGATCATAGCCGATTCCATGGCGCGATGGTCCGACACGCCCCCCTTCATTGCGATCGATGCGGAATGGGGATTGGCAATGCGTCTGAAAGATGCCCCCCGGTTTCCGGTAAATTCCAGAATATCGGAAGACGTTGACGAAGAAATCCTTTATGAATATGGCAGAGAGTTGGCACGGGAATGCCGCAGGATAGGCATAAATATGATTCTCGGTCCGGTGCTCGACATTACTTCGGAAGGGACCTACATCGGGCGCCGCTCTTTCGGGAACGACCCGGAGAGGGTATCTCAGTTATCCATAGCTTATGCACGTGGAATAGAAAGTGGAAACGTGATGAGCGTTGCCAAGCATTTTCCGGGTCATGGTGCCGCCCGCGAGAATAGCCACCATGTCAAGGCAAATATTGAGAGAAGCCTCCAAAGTCTCGACAGTATCGATCTCATGCCATTCCGCAGATACATAGAGCAACAATTATCCGGAATAATGATAGGTCACCTTGCTTTCCCGGCAATAGACCCGGACATGCTTCCGGCAGCAGTCTCCCGTCCGGTAATAAACGACCTTTTGCGTTCTGATCTCGGGTTCGACGGGTTGATACTGACCGATGCAATGAACATGCTCGGTGCGGAAGGTTATAGTGCAGACAAAGCTATAGATGCCGGTGCAGACATAATACTCGCTCCTGCTGACACACAAAAAGAAATTAATAATATCCTCGCTGCGCTTGAACATGGTGACATAATAGAAAACGACATAGATATTCACCTACGCCGGATACTTTTCAAAAAATTCCTTCTTAAAATGGGATTCAAACCTGAGAACAGCCTAAACGACAGCATAACCCAAGACCTACATTCTCCTGAAACCGACAGCATACGCCTGCTGCTACTGCAAGAAAACTAAGAAATTTCAGAAACTGTTTAACGACTTCTAAAGACGGCATTCATCCTGATAGGAATAGAATCCGGAAGCTGTAATAATCACATGATCAAGAAAACGGATATCCATTGATCCGCAGCCTTCCCGCATTTTGGCTGTTATATGATCGTCCTGCTTACTTGGCTGTAAATTCCCGGATGGGTGATTATGGCACAGCACTAACGCTTCTGCATCACGCAGCAACGCCTCTTTCAATATTTTTTTAAGATCAAAGACAGATGCTATAGAACTTCCCTTGGTAATCATTTCTCGCGAAATGATCTCATTCTTACGATTTAGATATAAAGTCCAGATCTCCTCATGAGGTAGATTTCCAATTTCATGGCGCATCACGTCATATATATCGGCAGACCTGGTTATCTGTATCCTGCTTCCCACAGTCTCTTTGCAATATCGCCTGATCAACTCCATGACAGCATCAATCTGCAATGCTTTTGTTATGCCGATTCCCTTAACCTTCATGAAACGCTCCCGTTCCATCCTCTCGAGATTAAACAGCTTGCCATCACAAGAGCGCATAAGGTCACGACACATCTCCGTGATAGGCTTGCCGGGAAGTCCTGTACGCAATATTATCGCCCAAAGGTCGGCAGTCGGCAACACTTTGCATCCGTATTTCAGAGCGCGTTCACGCGGCTGATCGTCCGGATCCATGTCTTTAACAGTCTTGATCCTGATTTCTTCAGAATGGCGATCAGAGTCCTTCATTGCTGCCTTTCCTTATCTCGACCTCTTTAGCTAAGTCACGTCCCTTACCAAGTATTATTTTTGATACGTATGCTTTCAGGAATCCTGTCCCGTAACCGGTAAGCTGAACCATGGCGGCACCGACACCCATAGTTGCTATTTTAATACTCTTTGTAGCCAACAATCCGCCAATCCACAATGCAATTATGTATAACACTAATGGCAGCAGAAGCCATGTCCAAAAGAATGATCCTATAATGAGCGAAGCCGCGCCGACAGTGAAAACTGCAGGTAGCCAATGCACCAGTTTCATAGAACCGGGATAAAGCAATTCCAGAGTGATACGGGACATGCCGAAAACATGAACCTGTTTCCAGAATTTCTTCATGTCCACACGCCTTTTGTGATAAACATACACATCCGGAAAAAGAGTGATACTGAACCCTGCATTCCTGATACGCGTGCTCATGTCAATATCCTCGCTGAACATCTCCCTGAATCCGCCCACTTTCTCGAACACTTCCCTTGAAAATCCCATATTGAATGTGCGGGGAGTGAATTTCTCCATCGACACCTTGCCTCCGCGTATTCCACCGGTAGTCAGGAAAGCGGTCATTGCATAATTTATTGCTTTCTGGGTATCGGAAAAAGAATCATGAGCGGCATCCGGACCTCCGAAACAATCAACAGGATTAACTGAGAGGCTGTTTCGCAATTCAGCTATATAACATGGAGGTAAAATGCAATCGGAGTCGACAAAGACAAAATAGTCTCCATCGGCTCCGGCAATACCATAGTTCCGGGCGATGCTTCGCCCTTCGTTCGATTTCTGGAAATATTTTAACCTGAGACCGTCCGGACCTTTTCCATCCGGAAGGGCAGGTTGCGTAGAGCCATCCTCAACAAGAATTATTTCAAAACCGCGATCGGTCTGGCTCTCGAGACTTCGGAGCAAGTCAGCAACTTCATCACGCCTGTTATATACAGGCACTATTATGGAAAACAGAATCTCCTTAGCCTCTTTCATAAATATTTTATTTCAGGGATTTATGCCTTTACACGGCTAACATAGCTTCCGTCGCGTGTATCAACCTCGATAAGCTCGCCTTCGCCGATAAACAAGGGAACCTTAACAGTTGCACCTGTCTCCACAGTTGCGGGCTTGAGCGTATTTGTTGCCGTATCGCCTTTGAGTCCGGGTTCTGTATAAGTAATCTTGAGGACAGTCTTCATAGGCATCTCGGCATAAAGCACTGTGTTTGTAGAAGCATCACTTACAACCTCAACCGTGTCACCCTCCTTCATGAATGCCGCACCGGTAACGAGCTCTTTGCTGATAGGAATCTGCTCAAAAGTCTCATTGTTCATGAAGATATCATCCTCACCGTCAGCATAAAGATACTGATAAGGACGACGCTCAACACGAACATCTTCAAGTTTCTCACCAATATTGAAACGACGCTCAAGCACGCGGCCGTCAACCACGTCTTTAAGCTTCGTACGCATGAATGTGTTTCCCTTTCCGGGCTTTACGTGAAGGAACTCCACGCAGAAATAGAGACGGCCGTCGAGACGGATGCAGGTGCCGTTCTTGATGTCCTGAGCGTTCATCATAAGTTTAAATGTCTTATATTATTTATTACTATTTTCAATTAAGTAAGTAAGAAAAATTAATGCACTTATAAAAACGCCGTTATTTTTGAGATGTTTTTGCTGCGTAATGAAGGAGCATATAAATATATGCGACTGAATTACAAGGTAAAAACAGCCAAAAAGAACAAGTTTTATAGTGCAAGATTTCATTACTTACATATATCGATTAATTTTTATTACTTACTTATGATGCAAAATTAGTAATTTTTTTTGACACAGAGATTTTTTGAGACTGAAAATTTGGCTATTCAAAAATGATTAGTTAATTTTGCACTCCGAATGCGAATTATAGCAAAAAATTAAAATTATCATAAAATGAAAAGAACTTTTCAACCCTCCAACCGTCGCAGAGTCAACAAACATGGCTTCCGCGAGAGAATGGCTACCAAAGATGGCCGTAAGGTTTTGGCTCGTCGTCGCGCCAAAGGTCGCGCTTCGCTCACCGTTTCCGACCACATCGCCGGCAAGTAATCCAACGATTGTCGGGGAAAAAGGATTCCCAAACAATATGGAGCGGTTCGATATCGAACCGCTCCATATTGTTATTTAGTAGGGTTTGCGATATTTGGTGGGATCATTGAGTTCTTCAAGGATGGATAGATAGGAGGCGTAACGGCTCTCCGAGATTATGCTTTGCTCCACGGCGGGAATCACCGCGCAACCGGGTTCTCCGGTGTGTTTACAGTCGGAATAACGGCATCCACATCCTATACGGAAGATCTCGGGGAAGAAATGAGACACTTCTTCCGGTTGGAAGTCAATAGTTCCAAAGCCCTTTACTCCTGGAATGTCAATTATCTCTCCCCCTCCAGGTATGGAAATCATTTCCGAAAACGTGGTGGTATGCATACCCGTATGGTGAATATCTGATATTCTACCGGTTTTAAGGTTAGCCCCCGGAACCAACGCATTGATAATCGATGATTTGCCCACACCGCTATTGCCCGCCATCAGGGTGGTCTTGTTTTTCAACTCGTCTCGGAGCGCATCAAGACCGGCACCGGTATGTGCAGAAACTTCATATACCGGATAACCTACGGAGCGATAAAGACGCGATACAAGTTCACCGAGCATACGCTCGTCCTCATCCCATAAGTCAGTCTTATTAAGAATCAACATTGCCGGAACGGAATATGCCTCGGCAGTGGCAAGGAACCGGTCAATAAATGTAGTCGGTGTCTGAGGATCACGCAATGTTGCCACGAGCGCAGCGCAATCAAGATTCGCAGCAAGTATATGCGACTCCTTGGAAAGATTGGAAGCCCTACGGATAATGTAGTTGCGACGTGGTGAAATAGCGGTGATATAGTCAGCGTCATCAGCAGACTCCGTTACCGTCACGCGGTCTCCTACCGCAACAGGATTAGTGGTCCGGATCCCTTTTATCCGGAAATTTCCTTTCACGCGGCATGCAGCCTCTTCTCCGTTGTCAAAACGGACCATATATGACGATCCGGTGTTTCTGACCACAGTTCCTTCCCCCTTAATTATGGCGTTATCTCCTTTTTTCTTTGGTTTCATAACACAAAATTAACTCATTTATTAACAAATTCATTCAATAAGTTGTTAAAAATATAGGAATTTAAGTTAAATTGAATATCAAACATCCATTAAATTTTGCAGTTTGATAAAAAATAGCCAACTTTGCAGTCGTAAACGCTACTAAATTAATAAGAAAGACATGAACATTGAATCAATTGGCACATGGGCGGGAGAAGTTTATAAAGCGCTTGACTTGTCTGAAACCCACATGCTTGGCTTTAAAGGTGTAAAGAAAGCTACCAAACTTAAAAAGGATGAACTAATGGCAGCCCTCGGCTGGCTCGGTCGTGAAGGCAAAATCGCGATCACTCAAGAGGATGACGACATAGTGATCACATTGGTATAAATTTTATACAAAGTTTACAAAAAAAGAGTGAGACCAGCGAGGTCTCACTCTTTTTTATAGATAATCATGATATCTTACTCAAATTTATTTTCTGAAAGGTACCGACCAAATGACCCTTACCGGAACAGGCTGACCGTCGTGCATACCCGGAGTCCATCCGGGCATTTTGCTCATGACCCTTATAGCTTCTTGATTTAAAGAATGCTCAACTCCTTTAAGAATTGATATGTGGCTCACCGAGCCGTCAGTATTTATTACGAAAGAACACGTAACACGTCCTTGTATTCCTTTTTTATACGCTTCTGCAGGATAACGGCGGTTCTCATTGATAAAAGCCACAAGGTTTGCGTCTCCCCCGGGGAAAACCGGTTTCTGCTTCACATAATCATATTCATAAACCTCAAGATATGCCTTACATCCCGAGGCTCCATTACCTGCTCTAACCCGATAAGTCTGAGCTTTGACATCAAGCGACGACAAAAATGGAAGCAGACTTAATATAAGCGATATATATAGATGGATTCGTGTCATTCAGTTTAAATAATTGTATTTTATACGGATGCAAATTTAAATTGTTGACATGAATTAACCAACGCACATATCCTTAAATATAGTTAATATTGTTTAATTCACCGCATATTTAACAATCAATATGCCATTATTTAACATACACAATTATAGACTATTTAAAAATAACCACAGTATTATACGAACCTGAGAAGTTTTAACGTTTATACAAAGATGAAATTTGCAGAAAACCTGAAAATACACGCAATCGCCCTTGTTTTTGCCAGATGCTTTCTTTCGGCTGAAGCTCAGAATACATCATCGGGCTATGGTTTTCTTGATATCCCCATATCATCACACACCTATGCATTAGGTGGCGTAAATTCCGCTATCATAGATAACGACATCCTACTTGTTGACCAAAACCCGGCACTTCTCGGACCGGAGATTGGCACCCAGGCTGCTGTATCCTACATGCATTATATGGGTTCCGGAAATTTCGGAGGAGTGCGTTTCGGCATGCCTGCAAGCGAACGCAGCGCATGGGCGGCAGGAATACGCTATCTCAATTACGGATCATTCGACGGCTATCTGCAAGATGGAACACCTACGGGATCTTTCACACCATCCGACATAGTTTTCGAGGGAAGCTATTCGCATGACATTACAGACCGACTCAGAGGCGGTATAAACTACCGTATGATATATAGCAACTATGAGCAGTATAATGCTTTCGCTATGGCAGTAGACCTCGGAATCAATTATTATAATGAAGAGAAAGACCTGTCATTTTCCGCAGTCTTAACTAACATGGGCGGACAAATCAAGCGTTTTGATTCGGAATACAATCGTCTGCCTTTTGACTTCCGTCTCGGATACATGCAGACCTTGGGCAACTCTCCATTCCAGATTTCTATCAACGCATGGCACCTAACGCGATGGAAGCTCCCCTATTATTCCCACGACAAGAACGATCCGGACAAACAACAGCAAATTAAATCTAATTTCTTTTCCGACCTTTTCCGCCACCTTGTGTTCGGGTTGCAATATTCGCCATCAGAAAAGTTTTACATATCATTAGGATACAACTATAAGGTGCGCACCGACATGTCCGCGTACCAACGAAACTTCCTATCCGGATTCTCACTTGGAGGAGGAATCCGCGTTAAAAATTTAGGCATAGGTGTGGCATATGCAATGCCCCATAAATCAGCATCCACATTGATGCTCAACCTCAACTGGATAATCCGGGAATTTTAGAAACTGTTTAGAACTTTTCACATATGCCCATTGTTTAATAATTAAATAAACAATGAAGGTTATGGATACAAAGGAAAAACACATCAGAGAAAACGAATCCAACATGAAAAGGGAGATTCGTGAAGCCCGCGAAGGCTATGTAAATCCTATTGCAGAGGGAATAAAAGCCAACGGCAAGATACAAAAAAATGAAAGCACAAGAAAAACCAACCGTCTTTGGCTATGGCTGGGAATAATAATCCTGATATTCATTCTCGTATGGTGGCTTTTCTCTATCGGCACTTTCAACGACATCATCGGTTCCACCAACGGATAGATACAATCTGCCCACACACCCGGCCATTCATGGTTCTTATAAAGGGCGCAATTATTTTGACAGACCGGGTAAAACGAAGACCTCAAGATCACTCTTGAGGTCTTTTAGTAATTTAGTTATTGATAATCATTACGAGACGTCCTCTCCAAGGGGGCTTCGCGCCTTCCGTAGCCGAACGCCTTCCTTGTTTCTATAACGCCACGTATCTTACAAAGGTTCAACTGCGGCTTGCGCGTTTACGTTCGTTCTCGTCAAGGATTATTTTTCTGAGACGTATATGGTTAGGTGTCACTTCTACATATTCGTCTTCCTTGATATATTCAAGTGCTTCTTCGAGCGAGAAAACTACCGGGGGAACAATCTTTGCTTTGTCGTCAGCTCCGGAAGCACGCATGTTAGTAAGTTTCTTTGACTTGGTGACATTGACAACTATATCGTTTTCTTTGGCATTTTCGCCTACAACCTGTCCGGCATAGACATCCTCCTGCGGGAATATGAAGAAGCGTCCCCTGTCCTGAAGTTTGTCAATGGCATACGCATAAGCCGTTCCAGCCTCCATCGCTATCAGGGAGCCGTTGGTGCGACGCTCTATGTCTCCTTTCCAAGGCTGATATTCAAGGAATCGATGTGCCATTATAGCCTCTCCGGCAGTAGCTGTCAATACATTGTTACGCAATCCTATGATACCTCTCGACGGGATATGGAACTCAATATCGATGCGGTCATTGCGGGTCTCCATCGACACTATTTCTCCTTTCCTACGAGTCACCAAATCTACAACCTTCGAAGAATATTCCTCAGGAACATTTATTGACAACGCTTCGACAGGCTCACATTTCTTGCCGTCTATCTCCTTTATTATAACTTGAGGCTGACCAACCTGAAGCTCATACCCTTCGCGACGCATTGTCTCTATAAGGATAGAAAGGTGCAACACGCCTCTTCCGAATACGGTCCATTTATCTTCATTCACGCTTTTCTCAACACGCAAGGCAAGATTCCTGTCGAGTTCGCGCTCAAGGCGGTCATTGATATGGCGGGATGTAACGAATTTACCATCTTTTCCAAAAAACGGTGAATCATTGATAGTAAACGTCATTGACATAGTCGGCTCATCGATTGCAATGCGAGGAAGCGGTTCCGGATTATCAAAAAGAGTGAGAGTGTCACCGATCTCAAAATTCTCAAGACCCACTATGGCGCAAATATCGCCGCTCGAAACCTCTTGCACTTTCTTGCGTCCCATCCCTTCAAATGTGTGAAGCTCTTTCACACGCTGACGTGTCACTGTTCCGTCTTTCTTACAAAGTCCGAGTTCCTGACCTTCACGGATAGTGCCCCGGTGCACGCGTCCTACCGCTATCCTACCTACATAGTTGCTGAAATCAAGACTGGTTATCAGCATCTGAGGCTCTCCATCAATCTGCTTGGGAGCGGGAATGTTTTCTATTATGGCATCAAGGACAGCCGTGATATCCTCTTTTGGCTCCTGCCAGTCGGTCGACATCCAGTTCTGTTTCGCAGACCCGTATATCGTCGGGAAATCAAGCTGATCTTCCGTTGCATCAAGATTAAACATGAGGTCGAACACCATTTCGTTCACCTCGTCAGGACGGCAGTTAGGCTTGTCAACCTTATTTACTACAACCACCGGTTTCAATCCCATCTGTATTGCTTTCTGGAGCACGAAACGAGTCTGTGGCATCGGTCCTTCAAAAGCGTCAACAAGGAGCAGACAGCCGTCTGCCATATTGAGCACGCGCTCAACCTCCCCACCGAAGTCGGCGTGTCCGGGGGTGTCAATAATATTGATTTTAGTGTCATTGTAACAGATCGACACGTTTTTAGACAGGATTGTTATGCCGCGTTCGCGCTCCAGATCGTTATTGTCAAGGATCAGCTCCCCCGCATTCTGGTTCTCTCGAAATAGATGACCGGCGAGAAGCATCTTGTCGACAAGTGTTGTTTTACCATGGTCGACATGCGCGATAATCGCGATATTTCTTATATTCTGCATATTATTACTTATTTCAGTCTGCAAAAGTACAAAAAATCCCCGATATGATGTTATAAAACATCATTTATTTCCCATTTCCCACCTTCCAATGCCTTCTAACGCCTAAAACCTAAAACCTAAAGCCTCCTAAAACGGATACCCGATGGCAAGGTGGAAAGCAAAAGCCTTTTTGAATGCAATATTGAAATAATGATTGGTTCCATTATAATAAGGAGCATGCAATCCGTATCCCAGATCACCCCTGACAACAAGCATTCCGACATCCACACGCAAGCCGACTCCGGTGCCAAGTGCGAGGTCGCGTAGGAATGTCTTGCCATTAAGTTGTCCGCCGGGACGTGTAGGATCATTCTTAAGCAGCCATATGTTACCGGCATCAAGGAATACAGCTCCATGAAGGATACTGATTATTGGGAAACGGTATTCTGTGTTCAGTTCGAGCTTGAATGTTCCTGTCTGGTCGAAATATCCGTTCTGAAGATCAACCGGCGGTCGATAACTTCCCGGACCAAGAGAACGGACAGTAAAGGCACGGATAGAGTTGGCACCTCCTATATAGAACTGCTCGGAATAAGGTACAACACTTGAATTTCCATAAGCATGGGCGGCTCCGACCAATACCCTGGAAACCAACCATTGGTCAGTGCCACGGATCAGACGCCGGCTATATACTAATTGTGCCTGACCTTTGATAAACTGGGAGAACGGGGTGCCGAAAAGGTGTTTTTCACCTTTAACTCCGCAAAGCCGGTAGATTCCATCAAACACATTGCCGGCTTCTGTCACCGTTGCCGTGAAGTTTATACCGTTCATCTTTTCGCGTTCGAGAAATTTATCCAGCGTATAGGTATAACTCATCTGAGGAATATACTGACTCTGAAAACTTAAAGCCACTGCGGGATTTGCCGCCATCACCGAATCGAACGATTCGGTAGTGTGCATAAGCTTGTTGTATGTGAGTTTGAAAAGGGTGAGCTGATTGAGCGCATTTCTTGATGGATGCCATTCGTAGTTTATACCCATATGAAAATCCGCAAGTTTGAAGTAATGGGGACGGTTCATTATATCCGCCCCAATAGAAATTGTGGTCCAGTTGAGATCCCGGTTGCTGCGAGGTATGAACTTAGGAGCAAGAAGGCGCGGGAAAGCTAAGGAACCGGTAATTCCAAATTCATAGCTGTTGAATATGCTTCCGCGATTCCTCCCTGTCTGCCATTCATAATTAGCATTAAACGATAACGACAGTTTCTCTCCTCCGCCAAACGTATTGTTATTGGAGACACCTAACACCAACCCCGGTCCGAGATAGGAATTAGACTTATAGGCGATGTTAGCTTCAAGTGTTGCTTCCATCGGACGGTCAAACTGGCAGGTAATATAAAGATCCAGTTTTGAATTGGTAGCCGACGTGTCGGCAGGCACTGCCTGCATCTGAATGTTACCGAACATCCCGAGACGCGAAAGTCGTTCCTGTGTGCGGTCCATATCCCAGACAGAGAAAATTCTGCCTTTACGGAAAGTTATGCACGAGGGAATCACGTTCTTTCTCAATTTGGAGGGACGGAACACGATCAGCTCCCCTTTGTCGGTATGTATGGTATCCGGAATGCCCGGATTTTTTTTGCTCCTGCGCGTCACGTATGTGTATATGTTGCCCACGCGGTATTGCCTGCGGGCAATTTCCGGTATATTCTCTGCCAAAGAAACCCTGAGGGCAACAGCATGTGGGGTGATTATGCTGTCCGCAAGATACTCAATATATTCCGGACGGAAATAATAATATCCTAAGTTTCTTAATGTGTTTGCAATTTTGGTTCGCACAGTCTCAAGGGAATCGACACAGAATCTCTCCCCTTTCGTAAGATACTTGCTACGCTTGGAGATTGTGTCGATCAAGAATCCGAGCTTTGTTCCGTCGTTTATATATTCAATGCTGTCAATAAGGTAAGGAGCCGGCAGATCTGCATCATAAATGATCTTGGCTTTCTTGGGATTCTTGCCGCTTTTAAGCGAATATGACACCTTTGATCCGAAATAACCGTTGTCATCAAGAATAGACTGCAACATCTTCACACGCGCCTCCGGGCGGGCATCGCTGACGAGCACGGGCTGCTCTACAAACTTGTTATATATCCACCCCTTCAAACCTTTTGCAGAGTCGTTCATATGATTGTAAACCCAAAGTCCTAAAGGTAATGGAGAACGCATATAAGGACTTATGAAAGGCCATGGATTATTGGGTCTGACATTGACAGCCGTCGTAAGATCCGACATCATTTCAGATGGCACCTTTTCACCTTCTGCCGGTTTTACATCAAGTTTCATGCCGTTATAAAGGATCTCGCCATCGTCAAGTTTAGATGTGGTGGAACATCCGGAGACTGTAATAATAGCCAACATTACCGCTAAGGCATGAAACAGCACTGACTTTTTAAATATGGTTCTTATTTTATTCATTACCCTCCTCCTTTCTTAATGCTGTCGTATCTGTTGCCGTGGAATCGGCGGGGCGAGGAACAGATGCCGCTTTAACAATTGTAGTGTCATTATTCTCCTTTCTTTTGCCCCAGCGTATCCTGAACAGGTGCAACAGGTTGTTTAGCTTACGTTTGAGCACAAAACCGGCACCGGTTTCTGTTATCTCGCCTTCAAGGATACTTTCAAATCCTGTGTGGCGGAACAGTCTCACCGACATATTTACCGTCTCAGTCTGTTTCAACACATATTCAGCCGATATGTCGCTTATAAGGTTCTGACTCAAATTCTCGTCAGCCGATGCATCGGTTGAATAGTTTCCTCCAACCTGAATCTTGAACCGGTTATTGAACAATGATTTCGACACCTGATAACTGTAGCTTGTCTGGGTGCTGCTGGCTCCGTTCTGCGTCCTGTCATATTGGTCCACGCCAAACGACAAGTCCACTCCCCGGATATTCTGAGCCGCCCATTTATTGAGCGTAGATGCGAGATAACCGTAAAGCATACCGGTGCTCACTGAAGGCTTTACGCCTCCTTTGGAATTAAGTCCGGTGTATTGCCC
>CAMYSW010000044.1:0-12451 GCA_947297425.1 uncultured Porphyromonadaceae bacterium | reverse complement strand
AATGAGATCCATGACCTCGACTATACCGCCGAACGCATACGGTCACTTTCTCCCGAATCCATACAGGAGGCTGCCCAACTCATCGCGAAAGCAGGACTGTCAACACTTACACTAACCTGAACAAGAATATGAAAATAGATAATGTAGATCTTGGAAACCGCCCCGTTTCATTGGCACCAATGGAGGATGTGACAGACCCCTCTTTCCGCCTTATATGCCGAGAAATGGGAGCCGCCTCTGTTTATACCGAATTTGTTTCGGCGGAAGCACTTATCCGCGATATTAAATCAACCACACGAAAGCTGGCAATCAATGACAAAGAGCGTCCGGTTGCCATTCAGATATACGGACGCGAACCGGATGCAATGGTCGAGGCAGCAAAAATCGTTGAACAGGCAGGTCCCGACATACTTGATATCAATTTTGGGTGTCCTGTAAAAAAAGTTGCCGGCAAAGGAGCAGGAGCAGGCATGCTACGGGATATTCCCAAAATGCTTGACATTACCGGTAAAGTTGTAAAAGCCGTTTCAATACCGGTAACGGTAAAGACACGCCTCGGTTGGGATTGCGAGAATAAGATAATAACAGACCTTGGCCCCATGCTTCAGGATTGCGGCATCAAGGCTTTGACTGTCCATGGCAGAACACGCTCTCAAATGTATACCGGACAAGCAGACTGGAGCCTAATCGGAGAACTTAAAGCAGATCCGAGAATGACAATACCTGTTATCGGCAATGGCGACATAACGTCGGCAGAAGATGCCGCAGAAGCTTTTGAGAAGTTCGGTGTCGACGGAATAATGATAGGCAGAGGAGCAATCGGTGCCCCCTGGATATTCAAAGAGGTTAGAGAGTATATCGAAACCGGTAAATATACCCCCCTTTCTGATGCGGAGAAATTCGATATACTCCGCCGTCAGATACGTGAAAGCATTGACTGCATAGATGAATACCGGGGAATATTGCATATCCGTAGGCATCTCGCCGCCACTCCTTTATTTAAAGGCATTCCGAACTTCCGGGAAACGCGCATACGTTTGTTACGCGCTGATACGGAAAGAGAATTATTCGAATTGCTTGACCACATCGCAGAAACCTTTTTTAAGAAATTTTTAGAAAACTAAATTAAATAAAACAGTTTTCAAAGCGTTTCCATTTTATGAAGTGATTTAAACTGAAGTTGTTCAAACAAGATCATAATTAAAAATTTATGAAGAAACTGGTAATACTTTCGATTTTAATTGCAGCAGTAATCCCTATTGCCGCACAAGAAAAAACATACAGACTTGATGTTGGAAGATTCGACAAACTAAAAATCACTGACAACGTGAATGTTGTTTACCGGTCTGTGCCGGATTCAACAGGGATGGCAGTCTTCACAGGAGAAGAGGAGTTTGCCAATGCATTCATATTCTCGAACAGCAAGGGCAAACTCAGGATACAGGTAAACACAGAAGACGTAAACAACCCCAAACTGCCAACCCTCTTCGTATATTCAGACTATCTCACAGAGGTAGAAAACTCCTCCGAGTTCACCGCAACAATACACAACACGATTTCCGTGCCTTCATTTTCGGCAAAACAGATCGGCAACGGCAAGATAGTTGCCGAAGATATAAAGACCGGAGATGCAGATGCGCACCTTGCCACCGGGAAAGGGACAATAATACTTACCGGGAAAGCTGACAAGGCTACATATAAAATGGTGGGGACCGGCATGATTCAAGCGGACGATCTTGAAGCGTTTGACGTGAAATGCACAATTCTCGGGACAGGAGATATAACCTGCTGGGCAACAAAGAAACTTGATGTCCGTGGCATCGGGACCACAAAGATACTTTACAGAGGAAACCCGGACATTAAGAAAGTGGGAGGCGGTAACATTGCCCCCTTAGCTAATGAGTAACACTCCTCGGCGGATTGGAAAACCTGAAACTTAAAACGGCACGCACATTGAAATGGAACACGATTGACCGCGTTTCATCACAATTGTTGTATGCCGTAGTGGGTGTGGTTCTTGCCAATATACTGACTCCTGAAGACTTCGGTCTTGTGGGAGCGTTGTTGGTTTTCCAGGCATTCGCCATACTTTTCGTGGATAGTGGATTCGGAGCGGCTTTGCTCCAACAAAAAAATCCTACAGACAGGGATTATTCCACTGTTTTCTGGTTCAATCTCGCCGTCAGTTCCGGAGTCTATATCATACTTTTCCTTTGCGCCCCTCTCATTGCCGACATATTCCAAGGAGATCGGAGACTCATACCTTTATCCAAGGTTATGTTCCTGACCTTCATTCTCAACGGGCTTGCCATAGTGCAGACCAATCGGCTGATGAAGCGGATGGATGTAAAGCAAATAGCCATTTCAAACGTAGTCGCCTTATCCGTTTCCGGAGCATTGGGAGTGATCCTCGCATTATCGGGATATGGACCATGGGCGCTGGTGTGGCAGTCGGTCACACTTGCAGCCGTAAAATCAGCATGGTTATGGATCACCGGAGGATGGCTTCCACGCGCCGGCTTCCATATAGATTCCTTGAAAAAGATATGGCGTATAGGGCTCAGCGTCTTTTCATCGTCAACGCTCAACACCCTATGCCAGAATATTTATTCATTCATAATAGGCGCATTCTATAACCTTTCTTCATTAGGTCTTTATACACAGGCTGACAAATGGAGCAAAATGGGAAGCGCTTCCATTTCCCAGATACTCACCTCCTCGTTTGTGCCGTTATTATCGAAAGTCCAAGATGATAGTGAAACATTCCGTCGTTATGTCACAAAAATAAACCGTTTCACTGCATTTATCCTCTTTCCCGTAATGTTCGGCATCGCCACACTCGGAGCGCCTTTGTTTCACGGACTTTTTGGAGATAAGTGGGACGGTGCGATCATCCTGTTCCAAATCTTGACAATCCGCGGCATATTCGTGGTGTTAACATCTTTATATAGCAATTATCTCTTATCGCTGGGTTATGCAAAACGCCTTTTCGCAATAGAAGTTGCAAAAGACATACTTATATTAGCGGCAATATTGGGAACAATATGGTTCCGCAGTGTCCCAATACTCGTGTGGGGACAATTGGTTTCTTCTTTGATTACATATTTTATATCTCTCGCGATATTATGCAAGGCAACCGGCTATAAAATGAGCTCCATGATTAGAGATCTCATACCATCTTTCATTATTTCTCTGGTTGCATGCATAGTTGTCACTGCCGGATTATGGTCTGCCACACTACTATCTCCTTCACATTACCTTTCACTGCATATTTCAGGATTATTACAATTTATATCCGGCATCATTATAGGAATCATAGTTTACCTGATACTCTGTCGCATCACTAAACTTCCGGAACTTACAGAAGCATCCTCATACCTTCTTGGCAGATTCCGCAAAAACAGCCATTGAAAAAAAACTGAACACACCTTAGAAAACTAAAGACTAAAGTGAAATAGCAACAAAAACTTTCGATAAAAAAGATAAAATATTTTGAATTATAATCAAAATAGCCTATATTTGCATCGTTATGTTAGCAAAGACGTTTTAAGGTTATTACATACATTAATCATAGCAATTAACGACAATAAGCAATACCCTTTTCCGCCAATAGCTACATCCAACTAATAAACTAATATTCAGCACAACAATATTAACTTTAAAATCAACACTTTATGAAGAAATTTTTACTTTCTTTAGTTGCTGCGTCAGCAGCAACTATCGGCATTAATGCCGCCGAAACAATTTATTTCACCGAAGATTTCGAATGGATAAGCCCTTGGGCAGAGGCTGGAGACAAAGATGGCAATCCTGCAGGTGACGGAGTCGGCACAAACAATCCAAGTGCAAATTCGCCACAAATCGTGGCTAAAGAAATTGAGGGGCAGACCCTCGCCAAAGCATTGGAGGCTAAAGGATATGAACTTATCAGGGATTGTGCGGAATCAAAAAAACCGGGGGAATGCATCTATGTAAACAAAAATTATCTAAAATTCGGCAAGACCGGATATCAAGGAGGCATCACATTACCGGCAATGACATCAATGGGTGATGGAGCACAAAACGTTCACATTTCTTTTGAATGGTGCCCACAAAGACAAGGTTCAGGAGTAATAGACCCGACATCACTCGTAGTAATCGTAAAAAACGGAGAGGAAGAGAAACAATTCAATGTTCCGGCTCATGATATAGCAGAAGGTGGCGACCTGAAGTGGATTCCGGTAGATCTAAATCTTTCCGAAACGATGTTTAACAAAGACACTCGCATCTCTCTTCGCAATTCCGATGACCAAATGAAGAGCGGGAAAGCCCTTCGCTGGCATTTAGACAACATAAAGGTTTATGCAGCAGGAGAAGGTAGCGGAGTAGCAGAGATTGAAACTGACGAAAACGCGCCGGTAGAATACTATAATATGCAGGGTATCCGCGTATCCAATCCGGAGAACGGTCTCTACATAGTGAAACAAGGCAACAAAGTCAGCAAACGATATATAAAGTAAGTATTTAATTTAATCAACGAGAAGAGTGGGAATTGCGAAATTTCCACTCTTCTCGTTTTTAATTAAACCTTTTGTAATTTAAGGAGTCTAATGAGTTATACTCATTAAAAAGTCTTCTCAGAAGCAGTTCTTAGTATCGAAAAAAGGTGATGAAAATTAGGTATTTTCTAATGGCGGGGATGCTCGCATTCCCTGCCATATTGTGTGCCAAAGGCACTGTGACAGGTAAAATCGTAAATAAAACTACAGGAGAACCGATGGATTTTGTAACAATCCAGGTTTTCGATTCCACGGGCAAGAAACCATTCCAGATAGTAGCTTCTTCAGATAGCGAGGGAAAGTTCTCGCTACCTTCGCTGTCCGATGGTTCGTATATTATAAAAATCATGAACGTGGGAAGCGTTAATCAAGAACGTCCCGTAACAATCTCCGGAGGTAATATCGACCTTGGCACCATAAACCTTCAAGACGATTCCAAACTCCTAAAAGAGGTGGTGGTGGAAGGAATAAGAAGCCAGATGCGATTCGAACTTGACCGCAAGGTATTCACTGTCGATGCCAACATTGCTGCTGCAGGACAGAGTGCAAGCGAACTTTTAGAGTCTATTCCTTCGGTAGAAGTTGATCAGGACGGAGAAGTGTCGCTACGAGGCAACAGCTCTGTAACCATCTGGATAAATGGTAAAGATTCAGGTCTTACAGCCGACAACCGCGCCCAGATTCTTGAACAGATCCCGGGAGAAAGCATAGACAGGATAGAGGTGATAACCAACCCTTCGGCAAAATACAGTCCGGAAGGCACGGCAGGTATCATAAACATCATACTGAAGAAAAACCGCCGTGGCGGCTATTATGGCAGTGCTGAAATAGGCGGCAACACCCGTGGTGGAGGAAATGCATCTGCAAATATCAACTATAATACGGGCAAGTGGGAAACTTTCGCCTCTTTAGGATTCAGAATGCGCCACGGCAAAGGAGGCTCTGAAATACGGAGACTATTCGATGACGGAACTTTCACCAACTCCGATGGTGAAAGCCGCTCGCATGGCAACAACCTTTTCTTCCGGCTCGGAGCTTCCTACCATCTGACAGACAAAGACGAATTTTATGTTAACGGATTCGGTATGTTCGGGCGTCGATATGGAAGAAGCACTACAACCTATTCCGCTAACCGTCCGGATCATTGGCTTAGCGACATACAGATCTCACGAAACCACGGAGTCTCCCGTGGCACCCACGTGGAATGGGGCTACACACACCGATGGAACGACAACCATTCCCTTGAGACAATGGTCAGCTTCAACCACTGGGGAGGGCCGTCATGGAATTCCTATAGTGAAACCGAAACATGGGAAGACAATTCAACGACCAACCAGTATAGGGAACAGACAATGCCTATAAATGTAAATTCATGGGAGGCAAAAATCGATTACACCAACAAGCTTACCGACTGGCTGAAACTTGAAGCCGGTTATAACGGCAATTACAGTCATGAAAACACACCCAACACCACCATCCGGCTTAATCCGGCTGGCGAAATGGTCATTGACAAGGATCTTTTCAACAGGTTCATATATGACAACAATATATCGGCGCTGTATCTCACTCTTGGCGGAAAGATCAAGGATTTCAGTTTTTCTGCAGGCTTACGCTCCGAAGCATGGCAGGTGAGAAGTCGCTCTCTTGAATATGGAGAAAACCGCGATGATGTGCCGGAATTTAAGAAAAACTTTTTCGCCCTGTTCCCGTCCCTTTTCCTATCATACTCGTTGCCCCAAGATAATGAAATACAGATCAACTATACCAGGCGTATACGCCGTCCATGGGGTGGTCAATTAAATTCATTCCATAATATTTCGGACCCTACAAGCGTATCTTACGGTAATCCGGAACTCGAACCGCAATATTCCAATTCGTTCGAGTTGAATTATCTTAAAAGCTGGACATACCATATGATATCATTTTCCGCATATATACGCACAGCGGAAAACATGATAAACCGCATTGCATATATGGACAATGATGTGATGTATTCAACATATGCCAACGTGTCGAAAATGGCAAATTCCGGCTGCGAAATTGTGGTGAAAAATTCTCTTTTCAGAAGCAAACTCGATTTGACCACTACCGTAAACCTTTACAACAACCACATAAGCGGATGGAACTATGATTTCCAGACAGAAAGCGGAAACATTGCACACATCTCCAACGAAAAACAAAACAGTTTTGCCTGGGATGCACGCATAATGGCAAACGTGAAACTCCCATGGTCATTATCGTTCCAGGCAACAGGACGCTACTCATCCGAACACAAAGAAGCACAGGGAACACATCAGGGAGGATGGAGCGTGGATGCCGGTCTCCGTAAAATCGCCGGCAACTGGTCTTTTTCACTCAACTGCCGCGACATATTCGATTCCCGCAAATGGAAAACAACGATCTATGGACCGGGATATACCCAAACCTCCAAACGCTGGCGCATGGGACGCGTGCTAAGCCTTACCATCAAATATTCTTTCGGCAATATGAAAGCCAACAAGAAAGGAAACCGCAACAACGGGGGTGAACCCATGGGCGGTTCCGGATACGAAGAGGGCGGCATGGATTAAGAAGATTCTAAATAATAAAGTATAGACCCGTAAAGGCGATATCGCCTTTACGGGTCTATACTTTATTAATCCCCTACAGGTTGAAATAGAAAGTCCCTGTAGACAAAACTGTATAATATGAGTATTCTACGCCACGTAGATAATAATCAGTATTGAAAGCAGGCGTGTCCACTCCCCTATCCCATTGATCGGTCCATGGATTCCAAGCATTCAACACATTGACTATATACTGAACTCCATTATATTGATAGCTGACAGTCAATGGCAAGACTCTCCATATTCCCTGTGCGTCATATCCGCATGCCACAACTTTAGTAATTCCCTGATCAGAGAGTCCGGTAGTTATTGTCGGCGACATCACCGTAGGATCATTATACCATCCTTGATACCACGGACTTCCCCAGTTGCCCGGATACGTAGGACCGGGATTCCAGCCGATACCATTAGGCGGACCGAATGAAGGTCCCAAATTAGGTCTATACCTACCACCTGACCCGGGAGCAGGCAAACTGTTCTGCCCTGCCACGCTAACCGATAGGAATATCACAAACAGTAATGTCATGACCACACCCATAATATTACTATCCCTGCAACGCTTTTCCTTTAATAATAAGATATGTTTCTTCATAGCAGTATCCTTTAGTTTAAAACTATAACAACAAAACTGCACCTGTTTCCTCAACACACCACATAAATTCCTATTTTATCAGCAAACCAAAGATGTGATGTGATATAATATTATATCAGTTGATTCCGTTACATATATACACTCACACTCACTAATTCCCGGAGGTCGTATATCATTGCTGGTTGCGACCTCCTTACTATGTGTCCGATTCCCGTAAAAATGGTAATGATGTATCGGAAACTGGTATCAATTTATGAGGACGATTCGTTAATTTTGCATTGAAGTTGTTTAAACAACTTCATTAATTAAGAAACTGTTTAAAAATCTACTCTTAAAAATGGAAATCATAAAGGATAAGGAATTTGGAGGTGAAAGACCTTTTTTCGGACAGCGTGGCCTCAGATTGGAAAATGTAACCGTCCATGCAGGAGAATCAGCATTGAAATGCTGTGCAGATATCGAAGCCGTCAATTGCCGTTTCGAAGGAAAATACCCTTTCTGGCATGTCGACGGTTTTAAAGTCACGGATTGTGTCTTCACTCCCAGAGCACGCGCGGCATTATGGTATTCTCGCAATCTTGAAATGCATGACACCCTGGTTGACGCGCCCAAGATGTTCCGGGAAATGGACGGCATAACGCTCCGGAATGTAAACATACCCGATGCAGAAGAAACATTATGGCATTGCGCAAATGTAGACATAAACAATGTAAATGTAAATAATGCTGATTATCTGTTCATGCATTCCGACAACATTCATATTGTCAACTGGAAACAACATGGCAACTATTCGTTCCAATATTGCCGTAATGTGGAGATACACAACGCGGAGATACATTCAAAGGATGCATTCTGGGGCACCGAGAATGTCACCATATACGATTCCGTGCTCTCCGGTGAATATCTTGGCTGGCACTCGCGCCGCCTCCGCCTTGTGCGCTGCAAAATATCCGGCACCCAGCCACTATGCTATTGCCGCGACCTCATTCTCGAAGATTGCGAGTTTGCTCCGGATTGCGACCTCGCTTTCGAAGACAGCGAAGTCAAGGCAACCATACTCACACCCGTAACCAGCATAAAGAATCCGATGAGAGGAGAGATTTCTGCCAAATCATTCGGAGAAATAATAATAGACAAAAATTCAAAAGCTATTGAACCTGTAAGTATAAATGAATTATAATTTTGAAGAATTGACGGAACGTCGCAACACCGGTTGCGTAAAATGGGATTCCGACAAAGCCCCCGACATGCTTCCTCTATGGGTGGCTGATATGGATTTCCGCACCGCACCCGAAGTGACGGAAGCCGTGATGCAACGCGCAACCACCGGAATATATGGCTATGTCCGCGTTCCGGACAGCTATTATGAAGCGCTAACGCGCTGGTTCGATACACGCCACGGATGGAATATCGACAAAGATAGGGTCATATACACACCGGGGGTGGTGCCCGCGCTTTCTGCGATAATAAAGGCACTGGTCAAACCGGGAGAAGGTGTAATAATCCAGACCCCTGCATATAATTGCTTCTTTTCTTCGGTTCGCAACAATCACGCTTTAGAGATTGACAATCCGTTGAAAAGGGTGGAAACCGAAACCGGCTTCACTTATGAAATAGATTTTGACGGACTGGAGCATTCCGCCTCCCAACCACACGTAAAGCTACTGCTGCTGTGCAACCCCCAGAATCCAACCGGAAGGGTGTGGAAGCGCAACGAATTGGAACGGGTGATGGACATTTGCCATCGCCATGGCGTTCGCGTACTTAGCGATGAGATACACTGCGAACTTATCCACAAGGGACATGAGTATATCCCTTATGCCACAATCGACAAAGATGCCGTGGTCTGTTGCTCACCAAGTAAGGCATTCAATACTGCGGGGCTGCAGGTGGCAAATATCGTGTGTCCCGATGCCGAGACACAAGCACTGATCGACCGAGCAATAAACGACAATGAGGTGTGCGATGTCAACCCGTTTGGGGTCGTGGCGCTTGAAGCGGCATACAATCATGGCGGCAAATGGCTTGATTCCCTTAATGAGTATCTTGATTCCAACTACCGGTTCCTGCGCGAAACATTGGAAGAGGCCCTTCCTCAATTAAAGATATGCCAATCAGAAGCTACCTATCTTGCATGGGTGGATATCACGGCACTCGCCATGAGTTCCGACGAAACTGAGAAAATATTGAAGGAAATCGCTAAAGTGCGCATCAATTCCGGCAGCATGTATGCAGGAGAAGGTTATATACGCATAAATTACGCCTGTCCACGTCCTCGCCTCAAAGAAGCATTAGAGAGGATCATTAAGGCGTTGAACGCCTGACAAAAAATTAGAAGCTTCTTAAATTTGAAAACCGACATCCGATTCATTCGCGAAGGCAAGCCTCTGTCATGGCGACAGCGGCTCCACCTGACTGCAACACTTTCACTACCCGCTATGCTCGCACAATTATCGAGCATAGCGATGCAGTATATAGACGCGTCTATGGTAGGACGCCTCGGTGCCGACGATTCCGCATCAATCGGGCTCGTATCTACAAGCCTATGGCTTTTCTGGGGCATATGCGCAGCTATGACTTCCGGATATTCCGTGCAAGTGGCGCATCGCGTGGGAGCTAATGACAACGATGGAGCCCGCAGGGTTTTACGACAGGGTATTATAGCCAGCCTCATATTCAGCAGCATGGCTGCACTGATAGGCGTAGCAATATCCTCTCCACTCCCCTATTGGCTTGGAGGCAAGGGAGACATCTCGCCAAAGGCTTCACTCTATTTTGTGGTGTTTGTCGCCGCGTTGCCCTTGCTGACAATGAACTATCTTGGCGGAGGAATGCTACGTTGCGTAGGCAACATGAAAGTGCCAAGCCTATTGAGCGGCATGATGTGTGCACTCGACTGCATCTTCAATTTCCTTTTAATTTTCCCTTCGCGGAATTATGACATAGGTGGATTTACATTAACCGTTCCGGGAGCCGACTTAGGTGTATTGGGCGCAGCTTTAGGCACTGTAGGTGCCGAAGCCATATGCGCAGCCATAATGATGTATTATGCATGCGTAAAACAACCCGAATTGCGAATCTATCGCAATCCGGGCAGTTTTAGGCTCACACACGACATAACGCGGAAAGCTATCGGTATCTCATCACCTATGACTTTGGAACACGCCGTGATATGCGGAGCACAAATAGCGATCACCATGATTGTTGCTCCCTTAGGCGTAATAGCCATCGCTGCAAATGCATTTGCCGTGACGGCTGAAAGCTTATGCTACATGCCGGGATACGGTATCGGAGACGCCGCCACAGCCTTGACCGGACAGAGCCATGGAGCTTCCCGTCCTCGGCTCGTAAGGCAATTCGGATATATGTCAGTAGGATTGGGGATGGTAATAATGTCCGTGATGGGCATACTCATGTATGTCTTCGCTTACGAAATAATGGCATTGATAACGCCGGTGGAAGCCATAAGAGAATTAGGAGCCGAAGTGCTCCGCATAGAGGCGTGGGCGGAACCTATGTTCGCAGCTTCTATCGTGGCATACGGAGTCTTCGTTGGAGTCGGACAAACTACCCTACCCGCCCTTATGAACTTCGGGAGCATATGGGCGGTCAGAGTGCCGCTTGCATGGATTCTCGCCCGTTCCATGGGACTGCGCGGAGTCTGGATAGCGATGTGTATCGAACTCTGTTTCCGTGGGTCGATATTCCTCATACGGCTCTTTCTCTCCAGATGGTTCATATGCTCAGGGAAACGCCGCAGGTAAGACAGCGAGGAAGCGCCGGACCATACATATAGCCTGAGTCGCGAAGTGAACCGGAATCAAAATCTTTCTGATAGGAATTGAATATGTTGCTGATGCCGGCTGTCACATCCATATCAACTTTCTTGAATATTTTGAAACAATAGGCGAACTTCAGGGATGCATCGAAAAATGATTGAGTGCGCACCGCGAGATCAACATCCGTTCCCGACCCGACAAGATGCTGCACGGTCATAGGACCGGTAAACGTTCCTGTAAGAATTGCACGGAAGTTAGAGAATATTTCCCAGTTTGCCGTGAAGTAACCATAGATGTCGGGGGTGCGGAATAGACGTTTTTCAGCCGGGACATCTGGGTTATCGCTCCAGACCTCCGGATGTTTATACCGGCTGCGCTGAAATGTCATGCCTGCCTGAACGTCAAAATGAGAAGAAAAGAATGCTTTTGCCTCTATATTCAATCCAAGCACGCGAGCTCCGGAGCCGTTATATCTCTCAAGCACAGCATTGCCAAGAGCATCCACACCTTCAAGCTGACGAAGCGCGAAAACATCGCGAAGATCCGTAAAGAATCCTTCGATCAGAAGGTTGGTCTGCACGCTTCCAAAAGTATGGTACAAGTCGGCAGAGGCGCTCACGCTCTGAGAACTCTCCTGTTTAAGATCCGGGGCAAGGACCGTTACCACCCTTTCCCCTCCGACGATAGCCACGTGGAAATCTTCGTCATAAGCTTGGGGAGAGCGGAAACCGGTGGAATATGACAACCGGAAATTACAACTGCGGGAAGGATTGAAACGGATATTGGCACGCGGAGAAACGATAGGATTCTTGATAAGGGAATGCTTGTCAAGACGCGCCCCTATAAGGAATCCCCATCGCTCATTACGCCATTCATTCTGAAGATATCCGCTGAAGATGTTAACGTTCTGTAGGATGTCATGATCATAACCGACGG
>CAMYSW010000043.1:0-12536 GCA_947297425.1 uncultured Porphyromonadaceae bacterium | reverse complement strand
GCTTCCTTATCACGAAAATTCTCCCCTAAGCCATCGCCCTCAAAGCGGTAGTGATATATTTTTCCCATATTTTTTTTGGTGGGGGGTAACATACATCAGGATAATTCTATTGGACGCTTTCACTACTACACACCTCGGGCTGTCCAAGCTTACAGTTGAAGCCCGGATAATGGGGGCGCGTTTCGTTCTGAGCAACATATTCCTTTGAACATAGGGCGGTCAATCATTCCAAAATTCATCAACTGAATGTGACGGCGTATGCACTCGGGTAAATATGCTGATTCAAAAGAATCAGGTATGTGGCGGGAAGCAAATTTCAGCAAGCGCGAGTTCCGTGGCTTTTTCTCAAATGTTCCGGTGGCGGAGTCTGAGAAGGCCGAAATTCTACGACAAAGATAACATGACGCTCTCTGTCTGTCCAAACTTTCAGACTAGTCGGGATTATGTCGCCTCGCATTGCCTGAATCTGCCGCGATTTGTGGCTATGAAGCCGCATGGCTGCGAATCCGCATTTATACGTTTAAATGTTTGAATGAATAAACAAACAGATATACGCTTTTGCGTTCTTACAAATGGATATTCATATATTGTCATATCGGCACTCTCAAACAGTCGTTTATAAATATGGCAATCAGGATTTATGTTTATAACCATATCTGAGAGTATGTTAAAGCGAATTGATTTATAGACGTTTACCAAGTAGTATATACATTCCTATAATAGTAAGTATGCTCAAAAGGGTATATACACTGACATCCTTGTCTATACATAAGAATATGATAAAGTTAACATCAATAGATACGCGAGTCCAAATATTTGAACCTATCGGGCATCGGGTGCCTAAATCTGCCGTCAAATGCCGTCTGTTACACCGAAATTCGTATATGGTACCCCTACGCGGTCATGAAAGTGGATAGAGATTTCAAACGACTCACGTCCGTTGGCCGTCGAATTTCAAGCCTTGTTCAATCAGATTTTCGCCACATGCAAACGGGAGGAAGAGGAATTTGGCAGTTTCGGAAATTTTTCGTATCTTTAATGTGGCATTCGTGGAAACATCCAAGGCCGGATGTGCTTTCTCATTGAAAATCGGTATCCACATGGATGAGCAAGGTATGTTGCAAGGCACTCGAAATAAAACCGGTGCCTTGCAACCCTTGCTCTCCGAGGGAATGGTTTCCTCCAAAGTCGGAAACCCGTTTCAACGCCTGCGGCATTTCTCAGCGACGCAATCTGCGATGCCGTCTCTTATTTTTATGGGTAGATACTCAAACAGCGGAGGTCGCAGATTCAAGGCTGACCCTTCTGTGAACCGTTACGTCGTGCGGTTCAATGTAGAGGAAAATGCTCGATTCCTCTCAATGTTCGAGCAGTCCGAAGCCGTCAATAAGGCTGTATTCATCAAGAACTTTCTTTTCCAGAAGCCTTTCAAGGTCTTTGTTGTCGATGAAAACACTCGGATTTTCATCAAACAGCTGTCCTCGCTGAACGCACTCTATCGGACTTACGGTGTCAGTTACGACACATTGGTAAAGACGCTTCGCGAGAATTTCAGCGAGAAGCAACGATGAGGCTGGTGTCTGTATGTATAGACAACCAAAAACTAACCAAATAGTTCAACCATCGCTGGCAACAAACCATGCAGGACAAATAAGAACGGCGAAAGAAAACATCGGCAGGGAGCGACCTCCTTGCCGACGTTAATTCTCTCTACTCTTCGTTCCGTTTATCGTTCCGGATTGTTCCAGTCATTGTTCCGCATTGTTCCATTGGTGCCGGATTGGTGACATTATTGGTGCCAATCTCAAATTTATTGGTGACATAATTGGTGCCATCGGTGCCATTATTGATGACAACAAAGAATTTGTTGGTGACATTCTATATGGCACCATCTATGACATGAGAGGATTGCAATTGAAGAGAGACGACAATTCCTAATCAGAGTAATTTCTTTAACTCTTCAACATCCGGCAGTGCCTCGCGCAATTTTTCCGGCATTTCCTCACTGAGACGATATGTTGCTACGCCCATAGGCTTGGCATAATCCTGAATAACGTACTCTACGAAGTCTTTATTAGCGTTCTTGCATAACACTATGCCGATCGAGGGATTCTCGTGCGGCTTTTTCACCTTATCATCCAAAATGCGAAGATATGTCATAAGCTGGGCAAGATAACCGGGTTTGAAATCTCCGGTCTTAAGCTCCACAACGACCAGACAGTTCAGTTCTCGATTGAAAAACAATAGGTCGGGAAAGAAGTCTTCTGAAAATGCCTCAAGATGATATTGGTTTCCGACGAACGCAAAATCACGACCGAAGGTCATTATGAATTTCTTGATATTGTGGATTATCTCTTGTTCCACAACTCGCTCATCGATATCTGCAAGATCTCTTATGCCGATTTCCTCAGTATTGATAAAGTCAAGAAGGTATTCATCCTTAAACATGTTGAGTGCTTTGATTGCATCGCGGCTGTCCTTGATTGTTACGCCAAAGTTTGATGGCATAGCCCCATACTTATCGGCAACATTTTCCTTTATTTGTGTTTTAAGGAAACGCTTATCCCATTTATTTTCAATTGCCAGACTGATATATTTCCAACGCTTTTCAATATTCTTTTCTTCTGCCAAGATTATAATATGGTGGCTGAAGCTTAAATTGAGAAATTTTTCCAAATCGTCAGCCGTGGTTGACGATTTAACAGGCAAAAGAGAGTCTGTGTCAATTTCGTCAGCCACGGCTGACGATTTAGGGTTCTTGGCTTCGATAATAGGTGACCATTCCTCATAAAAAATTCTCATGTATTTGAGATTGGTCTGAGAAAAGCCCTTTAGACCCGGCAGCTCCTTGCGAAGTCGCTCTGAGATAGTTTTTATGGCTCCAGTTCCCCAGAAGACCTCACGAGAGTTCGCTGAGATATACCGGCCTATACCATAGTATAGAGACAGCATTTCCCGGTTGACTAACTTCGCTGCCTTATACTGACTGCGAAGAATCGCTTCTTTTATTGTCTGAACAGCGGAGTTATAATCTGCTGTATCTTGTCGTATAATTGCTTCCTTTGCCATAATACTGCAAATTTACTGATTATTTGTTGATTGCTGAAATCACAGCCATTATTTGCTCCGGGGTCATACCCTTTAGCAATTCGATGGCCTGCTCCTCTTTTGTCGCTCCTGAATCCTCTGTCGTTGTTACCGAGGATTGTTTCTTGGCGAAGACGTTGCGTAGCGTTTCATCGGTCTTGGTGGTGTCGAAGCTACCCATATATCGTTCGGTTGTGGCGAGGTTGCTATGACCGAGGATATTCTTTATCGCAGATGACTCCGCCCCGGACTCCTGCGCTATATGTGCGAATGAGTGACGGCTGATGTGCATTGAAAGAGGCTTCTCTATTTCCGCTTTCTCTGCAATCTTTTTGAGATATTTATTGATAAGGGCGTTCCTGGCTGAAATCTGTTGGTAAAGCTGGTGACGTAACTCTGGCTTCATTCTGTCCTTATCAGCTTGAGTGACAAATTTTGCAAACGGGGCATCATTGTCAAGCAAGGGGAAGATATAATCATCCGGATTGATATCATCATTATGATAATACCGAAGTATATCCAAGGCCTGATCAACAAGCAAAAGGTCTCGGTCTTTGTGGTTCTTGCCCATTTGGTAGTGCAACCTACCATTCTCCGTTACATTACGCCACCGGAGTTGAATCAAATCAGCTGCGCGGATTCCGGCGCAATAATAGCTGAATAAGAAATAATTCTTGCAGTGCCATATCAGCGAACCTTCTTCCAATTCCAGATTGATGATGCGCTCCATTTCCGAGTCATCAAGTTTTTCCTTGATGGTCTTTACGCCTTTGTATTTGAAAACAAGAAACGGATCTTTGGAGGCTTCCATTATACCGACTTCGATAGCGCGGTGAACGAGCGTGCGGAGAATATTGAACTGCACCTCGATAGTATTTGGATGCAACAGTTTCCCCGGCTCACGTTCATTCTCCCATTTGTGAAGGAAGTTGTCAAAGCGAGTCAACAGCTCAACCGTCATGTCAGCAACGGTAATGTCGGCCATACGGCGTTTCTTTCGGAATGCATCCAGCTTATTGATAAGCCCGCAATACTTACGCCAGTTGCGCCAACCGCCATTGTCGTAAATCATCTGTGCCCGTTCTTTGGCAAACGCCATGAATGAAGGAGAGACAATCTCGGTATTCATCTCCTTGGCAAGCGCAACGGTCGTAACCTCACCCTCCTTGTCAAGCTCTTTATACGTTTCCTTCGCCTTGGCGAGAATATCGGCCAGCTGGGCATTGAGCACCTTTGCGTCGCGGACACCGCCACGAATCCAATTCTCGCCTTTGCATTTGGCATTGAAATCAGATGGCCGAGCAATCTCGACCATCGTCTTGATAAGTTTTCTTTTACCACCGACTGTCACACGAAGATACACCACGTATGTCTTATTCTTTGTTGGTCGTCCGTTTAGTTCAAATCTGAATGTCGCCATTGGAGAGATTATAAGAGTTAAAATTACTATTACAGGCAACTTTGCAGGCAACGCCCACGCGGTTCAACCCGAATACGATTACAAAGGTAACTCAAAATAATTTTACAGGCAAATTTACAGGCAAAATTCCGCGATTTTAAGTAATTCAAAGACTCTCTAAAATCTGCATAATTTTTATAATACACTAATATAAAGCAATATATAAAAGCATTAGAAAGTAATAGGATGTAGTTTTAGTGGTTCTGTTCTGGGCACCATAAGAAATCGCAAGTAGTTAATTCAAAACTGCTTGCGATTTTCAGTTTCAACCCGTGTCAACCGACCTCCCGCAGGTCCAGATTTCAACCGAAATAAATCAACATGATGCGGACTGAATCAACCGTATTTAAATTCTTTAACTTTTGTTAGTACACATATCCGATGCAAATCTCTCGAATAATCTTCTTGATAATAGCCATGCTACATGCTAATACTGCGTGGAGTGATACTGTAATCCAAATGGAAGAATATGGTGGTGTGTATCGTATTCCATGTATGGTCAATGGAGCGAAAATGAAATTCATCTTTGACACAGGAGCTTCTAACGTTTCCCTATCTACTGCCATGGCAGAATATCTATTGGATAATGATTATATATCTGATAACGATCTAATGGGTGTTGGTCAAACGCAAACAGCTGATGGTAGCATTGTAGATCACCTCAGAATAAATCTTAAAGAAATAGAAATAGGAGGATTAAAGCTCCGGGACATTGAAGCAATAGTAATAGCATCTCAAAACGCACCATTGCTGTTAGGTCAAAGTGCCATACAAAAGTTAGGACACATACAATTGAATGGCTCTCAATTGATAATTTCAGGAGGCACAAATCAATTGAATGATGATATAATTGATTATTATAGCACACTGGCAGATAAGGCTTTAGATGATGGTAATTATGCACAAGCAGAAAAGTATTATTCGATTCTATATGAAAATGACGCGTTAAGTGAATATGGAATATCAGAATATGCTAGAACCTGTGAAGCTAACGACAATTACAAAGTGGCCATTAAATTATATCGTCAACTAATGTCATCAGACTTAACTAAAGCAACGTCATACAATCCCGTAACAGCACAATTTAACTTATTTGTAAATTTAGCTCATGCTTATATTAGAGACAATCAGCCCGATTGGGGAAATGTCTATATTGAAAAAGGCATAAATCTTGCAGAAGATTGCAACTATTCCGGTACAAAACTAAATTCTAATAAGATTAAGGGGACAATTGCGCAAAATTATGCGGCATCATTATGGGATAAAGAATATTACTCTGATGCAGCAGACTATTATTTGAAAGCATTAGGATTCTATGCGGCAGAATGCAATATGTCTGCGACATCCTGTTGGAACAAGTGTATTTCTAAAGTTATCCCAACTGGAATTAAAGACAACGGGTCACTCATGGATTTAGCGTCTAATTATGCAGAATGTCAATGGTTAGCCTATCGTTTTAGTGATGAAGAATTCACAAAATATATCACTGCATTAGCTCAAAATGGCAGTGATAATGCTCGGACTTTTTGTAATAAAAATAATATCAAATACTAACTCAATTCAAAATTGTTCTATTTTATGAGCATTTTTATTATGTATACTTAACAATCATTTCAATCTACCAATCTATGCCCCGACTGCTGCGTCATCGATATACGGCGATCGGGGCTTTTGTTGTTCAAGTTTGCATTAAAGTTGCTTCAAGTTGATTGCTTGGAGAAAATCACAAACTATTTACTTAATTAAGAAGACAGTTGTATTTGCGAGTATATGGTGATAGACCTTATTTTAGTGGTAATATTTCATGTCTAACACAAATCAGAGATTACTAATAAACTTTTAGATAGCTTAGGCAAACGGCCGTACTCTCTTGACCCCTAATTCTTTGAGGAATTCTTTTTTTAACTCTAATTCCATTGGTTTTTTTGGGTTATAATCCACTATCCATAAAGCTGTTGGATTTTGATGTAGTATCTGTTCGAAATATAGTCTGTCCACATTATTTAATGAATGTCCCAATACTATGATTGTGTAGAATCCGGCCAGTTTTGCAAAATTAGGACTATTTTTGAGAATGCTTTCCGTATCCTTATATAACAAGTTCATTTCGAACAATCGATTCGACTGATTTATCCATTCTCTGCTACATTGTGTCTCACCTAAAATACTTCTGACATCTATATAGTTGTTATGACCAAAGATAATTGAATCTGGGTTATCAACAATTCCATGAATATGAAGTATCCGTTGAGGATTTATACTATAAACTAATTCTAATGTCTTAGTATAGTTAAATGTAAGAAAATATGAGTCGGGATTAAGACAAAGCCTTGGATGAATTTCGGATAAGTCAATGCTTTCTATCCAATGGCAGAATAGACTAACAATTTCATCATAGCTTAGGGATTGAATTGTATGGAAAGATTTATCGGAATAATTATCTTCCGTACGTTCTGCAATCATTGGCGTGAAAAAGCCATCAATAGCCTTATTAGGATCATAGTTTCCTAATGCTTCTTCAAAATTTGACCATAGATTGTTCCCCTTGTTGAACATTAAATCTAATGACAGACCTTCAATTGGGTGCTTTTTCATAACCCAGGTAGCGAAATCATGATAACTTGACGAAATATTATGTCTAATATCGAAGCCGTTGCCTATTATATATAATACTTTACAGTTCTGCATTTTGTATTAATTTTAACACTACAACTGGTGTTATGTTATTGAAAAATATCAATTATTCTTGTTGAGGAGTTTGACGATGACTTTGACCATCGTGTCTTTTTCTTCTGTGCGGCTTTCGGCAATCATGAGGGTGAGGGCTACGAGGGTGTTGTCGGCGATGCGCTTGATGCCGTCTTCCTTGTAAAGGATGCCGTTGAGAACAATTGTTTAGTGTATGATCGCAACTAAGCTGAATCAGTTTCTACCCACTTTGTGAAAAGTATTCCATAAACTACAGATACATCCAAATTTGGTTGAGGCAAGAAACATTAACAAGTATTTATAACCTACTTTGTGAATAATCCAAAATAGCGAAGCATAAATTCATATGTCTCCTTGTTGAATGCTTGAGATGGGTCATTAAGTCTTGCCAAATATTCCTTAATATTTTTTTCTAGAATTAATTTGATAAGAGGATAATAATTTATGACTTGGAATTTACCGTTAATATTTTGAGCATAAATAACGCCTAACGCAGAAGAGGCTATTATATAACCAAAAATATACATCTCATAATCTTGATTTGACGGTGGAAAGATATCAGATGCATTAAATGGTTTGTTTGTGTCATGAGAATATATGCATGCCAATAATGCGAGATTGCCTATAAAAGATCCAGCATTAACAAAATTAAATGCAACTCGATCGATTGTATCTTGAGAAGCTTTATTTATTTTTTCTATTATCTCCTCATCATCGTGTTCAGCAGATTCTGGCTTTTCGTCATTTGCATTGTCCGGATTTGTTGATGATTGTGGAAGATTCTGCGCGATGTTTGATTGTGAATCCTTTGGATTCCTAAACTCATCACTATTCATTCTGCTAACTTGTTCTCGCGTCTCAATTGAAATACTTCTAACTTCAGATAAGCGATCTAAAACATCAGACAGTCCTTGCGTCAATTCTTCTGATTTTTTTGAAAATTCAGAAAGTGAATCGGTTATTTTTGAAGATGCTGTATCAATCTTGCCGTATTGTACCTCTCCTTTATTGTTGTATACGATTGCATAAATTATTGCGACCACGGAAAGGATTAAAGATGAAAGAGTTGATGCAAAAGAAATATATGATACAATCTCTACAGAATGGTCACTTTGTATGCAGATGTATGTTGCGAGCTCAACAATAAGAAATATACAAATACCACATATATAGCCTAAATGTAATCGTTTATCCTTAAGTGATGCTCCATACTTAAATCCGATAAATACAATCGCAATGATTGCAACTAATATCGAAAGTAGATTAAATGTTGGTGATGTCCAAAAACTGTTCATGACACAATTTATTCATTAATGCCTATCCCTTGATTATCGATTGCGTGGATGATTTCGAGTTTGAGATCTTCGGGATAATCCTCGTTTGCCATAAAGCAGGTGATGATGCGTTGGAGAAGGTCTTTGTCGATGCGTCCGGCGGCTACATGGTAGATGATTGCCTCCATGCACTGCATGAAATTATAGGCGTGCCAATAGTAGCCGTTATGAACGAGAATCCAGACACCTATGGTCAATGCCACTCGCTTATTGGAATCCTCGAAATAATGTCCGGTGCATAATCCGAATACCAGATAGGTCAGTTTCTCAACGAATGTCGGATAGTACAAGTCGTTCTGTACGAAGTCAATCACTTTTCGTATGCCTCCTTCGTCTTTCACACCCTGCAGACCGCCACCGCTGGCGGCGACAGTCTTACGATAGACCTCTAACACACCATCGTAGTCGATATATTTCAGTTCCTCACTCATCATCATCGGCTTGCTTTAGGCGTTTGAGAACTTTTTTATTCTCCGGCAGATTCATGATGTCGTCGAAGTCAATAGATTTTTCTCCGATAAAACGGTCAAATTCTTCCGGTGTAACAGCGCGGAGATACCCCGCAATATTATTATGAAATACATCGCGGAATGCAACATCACGAGAAGCCATCTTAGTACGTGCATCGTAAATGAACGGTTGCATTGCCGATGATTGCTCCTGCTCCGAGATAAGCTCTTTGACTCGATCCAAAGACAACTGTTCACCATCATTTGCTTTATATTCTGTTTCAATTGCATAACCAATGCCATTCTCAAAAGACGATATACAACGAAGCACCTCGGCATACAGAGTGTGCCGGACATTGTCATCTTTGTCAAGACGCAATAATGCTCGATATTCCCTTGCCTTTTCCTTAAACACTGCCTGATAGATAAGATCTGTTATCTGAGCATATTTGAAATTTTTGTGACCTTGCACGCATTTTCCTACAGCACTCGTGAAGTTTTTGCGGTAATTGTCTTCCTCAATGACCGCCGGAAGAAAGTCAATGTCTCGAGTGTTGATGAACTTTGTCCCACCACCAGCTCTTTTGTTGATGGTAGAGATGACAATATCAAGGATGCGGGCACGAACTTGTTTCGCTTTTTCACTTTCAGTCAACAGCATACCGACATTAAGCACAGCACGGAAATTGAATAAGCCCAGTTGAGTGGTTTTGCTCCCGACATTGATGACGGGAGCAAATTGTAACTTAAATTCTTTCAGCTGCTTACCTCTACTTAAAATGTAGCCGTTGTATTTCAGCTCGTCACCGTGGTCTTCCAAAAGACGTTCGATGGTTCGTTCTTCAACTTCATAGAAATCCGCAACCATTTTCTTGGTAAAACGGTATTCTCCCTCAAAGAGCATCCCTGTAAATCCGAGATTCTCCTGAAGGGCATCCACGGCATAGCGATTATTGAGCACGTTCTGCCGTTCGATATTTGATACTGTCAAGTCGTTCATAACACAAAGTTAGTACTTTTATTTTGACTATCAGCTATGTGCATGCAGTTTTGCATATATCAGAAGGAAATATCGGACAAGGAGTCAATGGCTTCGCGTGTGAGGGAATTACAACGCGGGATGTCCGGAGGAGCAATACGTCATTGCAAGCTGTTTGATTTAGTCCATCGATAGATTGTCTGTGTTGATTTGCAACAATCGGTATTCCTTCACTTTCCGGTGCCGAAACGTGAGGTGTCGATGTTTGCGTCTTGGGGCTTGAAGCCGTTGAACCGCCAGATGAAGGTCAGTTTGAGGTTGCGGGTCATTTCTCTGACTTTCATTCGGTAGTCCTGACCCACGTGATTGATAGTCATGGTCGGTGACCATTTGTTGAATATGTCATCTGCCTTCAAATCCAATTCACAGCATCGTTTCTTTCCGAATTGCCATTTAACGCCGGCATCAACTTTCCACATACCCGAAAGGTCTGCTATTCCTTGTAATGACGGGGAGATGTAGCTGAAATCAACTGACAACGATACGGGACAATTCTGACTGAACTTGAAAGTGTTGCTTAACGAACCATAGAAAATCCATTTGATGTTGTCAAAACTTATGTCATGGAATTTGTCTGCTTTCTCCCGCTGATTCATCACGTTGGCGGTGGCTGTCGCATTCCATACATAACCGACACCGAAAGGTGCGTATAGATTAAGCCCTACAACACGTTTGTAGTTCATGTTAATGGTTTGATATACGAGATTCAATGCATCGGGCGACTGGTAAGGCAACTGCACCGTGGCTTTGTCGCCATATTGAAAATAGAGTGTCGCCACATATTTCTGTCTAAGGATGTAATTGAATTGGGCATCGTATTGGATATAGGACCGTAGCGTCGGGTTACCTATAACGGTGGAGTAATCGTTGATATAACTTGTGCCGCCATGCAGTTCCCAATATGACGGATAGATCCGCTGGGTGCTGAGATTGAGCTGAAATATACTTTTAGGAGTCTTGTAATATGTGGCACCGAGCTGAGGAATGAAATTCCAGTTATGCTGATATTTGTTGTGATAATACTCACCCTTTGCGGATGCATTGAAAGACAGACCCCAGTCGAACGACCGTTGAGTGCCTGCATAGAAACTCGCCACGTTCTCGTTTAAAATATCGTCAAAATCGGGATTACCGGTTATGCCGTAGTGTTGAGAACTATGATCTTTGGAGTGCTGATACTCCGCGCCATAGTTAAGTTGCCATTTGCCAAGATGATGATGCTGATCGATATAGACATGCCAACGATTTATCTCTTGACGATTTTCATATCCAAGCAGATAATCCGTATCCTTAACCAATGATTGGGAACGGTTTTCGGAATACCGGGTATAATCGCCTCCCACAGTCATGCCGAATGGTGCGATATAGCGCAAAGCAATATTATGATAGCCAACAGGCGACAGCATATTGTAGGCATTTGTGAAATTGCCAAGCGTTCCCGATGAAAGTCCCCAACTCTTTGAATCTGAAATTATCTGACCGTTGTATGTGAGCTTCAGTGTTTTCCAAGAGACAGCAGCAAATATGTTATTACTCCAATTCTGCCTGATGCGACGCATATTGTCCTCAATCATTGTTCGCTGACCATTAAGCAGATGATTGGACCATGTTTCCTCCTGATTCCAAGATCTACTACGGGAGAGTCCATAGTTTAGATCAAAAGTCCAGTCCTTGATTGCGTATGTGGCGGCAAGTCCTCCACCATACGAACCATAATGAGCCTGATTATATCCAGCCCTTACCTGACCTTGCAGCCCGTCAAGAGGAGTGGGAGTTTTCAGGACCACGTTGATTACAGCTCCATTGACATGATACTTAGCCGGAGCTGAATACATTATCTCGACATTTTTCAGTCTGTCAACAGGCGTAGTGTATAGAAGCTGATATAGATTCTGGAGTGGCATATTGGTTAGCTCACCATTGAGAATAATAGTGACATTTGACGCTCCGGTAAGCCATATCATGCCGTTGTTGTTCATGACACCGGGCATATAGCCGAGGGCTTCAAGAATATTAGTGACAGGCTTATCTTTAACTATCCCCCGAAGATCAACGACCATTACGCCATCCTCGCCCCTTACTTGCGGTTTCTCACCTTTAACGACAACCTCATCAAGTTGCCGGATAGAGACGGTGTCGGTCATTTCAGTCTGAGCGGCAGCAGATAAATATGTAATGAATAAAGCGAATAATATATCTTTCCTCATAGCCCATTTGTTTTTGATTAATGTAAAATTATGTTTTTGATTAATGTAAAATTACAAACATATAATCTTACATCGGCAAACCTCAACCTTATTTAGTCTTAAAAACTCCCTTATTTAGTCTTAAATCGGAACTTACAGAACTGATTGTATGAAGGATTATTATTAAATTTACATCATGAAACGCTTTAAGACCATATCCACCACATTCATCTTTGTCATTGCAGTCATTTTCGGCTGGAACGTATATTATCA
>CAMYSW010000042.1:0-12567 GCA_947297425.1 uncultured Porphyromonadaceae bacterium | reverse complement strand
ACCCCACCCAACTTCTCCTCACCCCACCCCATAATACCCCATTACACCCCATTACCCCCCATAAAATTACACCCCATAAACACAAACTCATGAAAACCTTCTCAATCAAATCCCCTTCCCTCGAAATCCAAAAAGAGCTCCTCACTAAAATTGATTTCCTCACCAAGCCCAAAGGCTCGCTTGGCAAACTCGAAACGCTTGCCGCAAGAATAGGACTTATCCAGCAAACCTTAAGCCCCAAACTTTCCAAGCCGCACAATATCCTGTTCGCAGCCGATCACGGCATCATCGAAGAAGGAGTGACAGTCTCTCCCAAAGAAGTGACATGGCAACAGCTTTCGCATTTCTCCCATGGGGGAGCGGGAATTAATTTCCTTTGTGATCAGCATGGTTTCAAACTTGTGCTCGTAGATGCCGGCGTTGACTATGATATTCCCGAAGGTAAAGGAATAATTGATTGTAAGATACGTAAATCCACCCGTAATTTCCTGCATGAAGCGGCAATGACAGATGAAGAGCGCGACCTTGCCATAGAACGCGGTGCCGGAGTCGTAGACATGGTTTATGCAGACGGTTGCAATGTTGTAAGTTTCGGAGAGATGGGAAGTGGCAACACCTCTTCATCATCCATGTGGATGCATGCGTTTACCGGAATACCTTTAGCAGACTGCATCGGTGCCGGCGCCGGACTTGACAAACCCGGTATCAACCATAAGCTGGACGTTTTGACACGCGCCTGGGAAAACTATGACGGTGACAGATCGGCGGAAAGTTATATTGCATGGTTCGGAGGTTACGAGATGGTAATGGCAGTGGGAGGAATGCTTCGTGCCGCCGAATTGGGAATGATAATAATTATAGACGGATTCATAATGACCGCCTGTATTCTCGCTGCATCAAAACTGAATCCCCAAGTGCTCGATTACGCAATCTTCGGACATCAAGGAGATGAATCGGGACATAAACTAATGTTGCAGGCACTTGACGCGGATCCGATACTTCATCTCGACCTGCGTCTCGGCGAAGGGAGCGGAGCCGTGTGTGCATACCCAATCATTGACTCCGCAGTGCGCATGATTAACGAAATGGATAATTTCCAATCTGTTGGCGTCACCAAGTATTTCTGATTTAGAAGCTGTTTAAACAATTAATCATTTACTTATTTCACCGGAACCCGTTTAATGAAAAAATTTCTTGCTGCCATAGGTTTCTTCACCAGAATACCGGCATGGAGAATTGCCGACATTCCGGCAGAAAAATATAAACGTGTAGTAGACTTGTGGCCAGTCGCAGGATGGCTGACTGGAGGCGTGACTGCTTTGACCCTTTTGGGAGCACTTCATGTGCTCCCCCCTTACGTCGCTGTTATAATTGCGTTCACAATGCGCCTGCTGCTTACAGGAGCCCTGCATGAAGACGGACTTGCAGATTTTATAGATGGAACCGGGGGAGGCACAAACCGAGAACGCATCCTTGAAATCATGAAAGATTCCAGGATAGGATCTTACGGAGTAATCGGACTTATCATATATTTCTTGTTGCTTATGTCGTGTTTGGCATCACTGCCTCCCGATATTGCTCCTATGATAGTTTTCGCGGCAGATCCTTGGAGCAAATTCTGTGGTTCATTCCTGATCAATACTCTCCCATATGCCAGGAAACAGGAAGAAGCAAAAAACAAACTCGTGTATGACCGGATGTCTATTACAGCATTCATAATCTGCATGATCTCCGGGATACTCCCTTCCGTACTGATTCCGGCACAATACTGGCTATCTCTTATTCTGCCTATGATTGTAGCGGCATTGATGATCCTCTACCTCCGACATAAGATCGGTGGCTACACAGGCGATTGCTGCGGAGCCACCGCCCTACTCTGCGAAATCTCCTTCTATTTTTCAGCGGTGATAATATCTAAAACACTATAAAATGGCAAGAATTACATTTGTACGCCACACTGCCGTAGATGTTGAACCTGGAATCTGCTACGGCAGGAGCGATGTCCCCGTGAGATCTTCATTCCCCGAAGAAGCGTCAAGGGTTAGAAAAAATATAGAAGGGACTATAATGGAAAACGGGATAGTGTTTGACGCAGTTTACCGGAGTCCGTTAAGCCGTTGCCGTTTGCTTGCAGAAGCCTGCGGCTATCCGGAAGCAATACCGGATGATAGATTACTCGAAATGAATTTCGGAGAATGGGAGATGCAACGATATGACGACATAAAAGATCCCCGGCTTCAGGAATGGTTCGATGACTGGCTGAATGTCACCCCTCCCGGCGGTGAATCCTTCCACGACCAACACCTGCGCGTAGCCTCCTTCATCAAAGAGATGAAAGAATCCGGCAAAGAGAACATCCTCGTGTTCACACATGCCGGAATAATGATGAATGCGCTCCTCTACCTCAACATCGTACCTCTTGAGCGGCTCTTCTCCTCCCAACCATCCTACGGAGACCTACTCGAACTGACAATTTAAGAAACTGTTTAAAAATTTCCATACATGATAATCTGTACCTAAAAATTTCTTTCCACACAGGTTGTTGAAAACATCGGCATTGGAAAGAAATGCGGTTTGGCTATTATGCGCTGCGTCCTAAATTCGCCTACAAAAAGAGAAAGCATACCTGCCGGAGAGAGATACGCATATAAAAGTGACAGCTTATGAATAGAACCGAAAATACATTGCCCCGTCTCGGATAAATTTATTATATTTGCATTGCGTAAAAATCATCAGCGTACTGCGTAAAATGTAACAATATGTATAAAAGAGCGGAATATCAAACGATTATAAACAGGCTGAAAGAGCAAAGAAAGTTCATTCAGGTAGTAATGGGGGCACGACAGATAGGTAAATCCACCGTTGTGAAGCAAGTGCTAAAAGATTTGGACGCACCATACCAATTCTATTCTGCCGACAATGTTCCGGCAACGAACAGCGCATGGATCTCGAACTGCTGGGCGGCAGTCCGTAGCCTAAAAGAAAGCAACAGATGGGACAGTGTTATCCTCGTCATCGATGAGATACAGAAAATATCCAACTGGAGCGAAGTGGTAAAAAAAGAGTGGGACGACGACACATTCCACGACAGGGACATCAAAGTCCTGCTTTTAGGAAGTAGCCGTGTCCTGTTGGAAAAAGGACTGTCAGAATCGCTTGCCGGACGGTTCGAGGAAATACGCATGAGCCATTGGAGCTATCAGGAAATGAGAGACTGCTTCGGATTCTCGTTTGACCAATACCTGTTCTATGGCGGTTATCCCGGCGCGGCATCTTTAATTGACGAAACCGACCGTTTCCAACAATATATCCAGTCATCGATTATTGAGGCAACCATAAACAGGGATATATTAATGGATACACCCATCAGCAAACCGGCTTTGTTGCGTCAGACATTCGAACTGGGTGCAGCGTATTCGGGAAATCTTCTGTCGTTGAACAAGATGCTCGGTGCATTGCAGGACGCAGGCAATACAGCGACCTTGGCAGGATACATCAATCTGCTGAATGACAGCGGTCTGCTCGGCGGACTTCAGAAGTTCAGCATAGACACGGCACGGCGGAAAGCGAGCATACCAAAATTGCAGGTTTACAACAACGCCCTGAAAATGGTATACAGTCCGCTCACGTTCGAGCAAGCTATTACCGACCGCAAGGCGTGGGGACATATCTTTGAATCGGGTATTGGTGCTTATCTGGTAAGTCAGGCGTTCGTGCATCGTTTCGAGGTCTTCTATTGGCGTGAGCGCAATGACGAAGTGGATTTCATTATCCGCAAGAAGGGTTCGGTGGTAGCCATCGAGGTCAAGAGCAATGCCGAAAAGCGGACTGAGGGACTTGAAAAGTTTAGAGAACTTTTCAAACCGCAAACATCGTTCATTATCGGTGACGGCGGTATCGGGGCAGAGGAATTTTTCTCTATGGATATAAAAGAACTGTTTTAAGGGGAATGAACGAGAGGATTATATTCCTCCCAACCCTCCTATGGTGACCTACTCGAACTGACAATTTAGAAGCTGTTTAAAAGTTGGCTATTATGCGCCACGTCCTAAATTCGCCTACGAAAAAACTCCACCATCTAATGTTTGGAAAATATAGAAAAGGGACACTCTATAAAATAGTGCATCCCTATTTCCTGACTTCGTCACTCAAAAATTGAGTAATTTATAATTTGATATTATTCAGACATTTGCTAAATTTGCGTACCCTGGATTGGGGTACGCAAATAAATTTTTGGCATGTTTGTGAAGAAAAAGAAGAACCATTCAGGGACGATCAGTGTGGTGGTTGCAGAAAAAATCTCAGGCAGATATTCCGAACTGACCACCGTAGGCGTGTCTTCGGATGAATCCGTTATCGAGAAACTGGTGTTGAAAGGCAAGGAATGGATTGACCGGGAGCAGCAACGCCGTCATCCACGGCATTACCCATCGAGGTAAACGAGCCGTCGTCGTTAACCTTATAAATATCACCGTTGTCCGTGATGTGGTATTTCTTGGGCGTATCTCCCATGATAATTTCAGTATCTATTAAAAGTCAACCCATTAAATCGGAATGAGTCATCGTCATCAAGATATACGGGTTCGTTAGGCCAATTATCAAAATAACTGAAAGTCATTACTCTTCCATCTATTTCATATATGCCAGAATCTATCATGTTCGAACCATCAAAAATATCACATTGACCATTGTCATAGAAATTTATTCCGAAATAGCCGCCATTATTTGAGTAATAACGATATACTCGGTTTTCAAATCCATGAAAACCAATATTATCATACGCAGCCGTGGCAGGAGCTTCTTCAGCGGCAACTTCGACAGGGGCTTCTTCTATGGTTTCCACATATTCTTCAACCGGTACTGGTACTGTATCAGAATAGTTATAGTCATTTTTGTAATCATACGATTGATTAGATTCACTGTAAATCACACCGGCTATGATTGCCATGCCAATTATAGCAAAGACTATCAACCAACCTATCCATTTCTTTGATTTTGGTTTCTCGGGTAGCGATTCTAGCTCAAAGCTTGGTGGAGGTGGAGGTGGAGGCGGTGTCTGTTGACGTTCTTCGGCATTACCGAGGTATGTAACGGAGCCGTCGGATTCTACACGATAGATTTTCCCATCGGGTGTAATTTGATATTTGGATGGAGGTTCGGTGGATTGAATGCGACTATTCTTGATTTTTGTTATCGAGCCGTCGTCTTCTACTCGATAAACCGACCCATCAGGTGCGGTATAAGTTTTATTTGGTATTTGTCCCATATTTAACCAATTAGTTGTCCAACTTTGATTGTATAATCATTCTTCCTCCTTACTCCCCGCATCTCAACATCGCGGAAACGCTTTGGCGAGTTCTGAAAGGCAAGTGGATACAGCCGCATCACTATGGAGATAAACATGGACTGTTCGCCGTCGTGGAAGACATTCTCTCCTGCGTTGGCAAACAATACACGATTAAATTCTGTAGACCTGCGGCTTGACATGCCAATACATTAATTTATTTATACGATATACTTAACAACGAGAATTATTCCTATAAAAATTACTTCCATAAGATAGTATACCAAATTTATCTACATCTGACAAATGAATATTCACAAATGTTTTTAGGAAAAATTTATAAGTAAGTGATCACATTAAACACATATTATAAACGCAGCTATTTTTGAAAGATTTTCTTGTGTTGATAAAGGAGCAATGCGTGCATTGCGACTGAAGAAACACGGGAAAAGATTCAAAAAGAGCAAGTTGATGATATGTGAGATTAAAATCATTTTATTATCGGTTTAATGAGAGAACTTACTTATTATATAAGGGATTACTTCTTATCCATTTGTGACTTGATTAGAATGGAGAGAAGTATGAGGATGCCTCCTAATATTTGAATAAAAAGATATCCGTCATATTTCAAAATGAGTGCCGAGAGAACCAGAACCAAGCCAATTAAATTCATAAGATTAAAAAAGATTATTCCTATTGTACTCCGTTTATTGGGTTGATTATATGGCGCTTGTTGCCTTATAGGTACATCGCGTTGATCTTTGAGATTTTGCGCTTTAGAGCGCTGTTCAACATTACCCATAGACGTGAACGATCCGTCTTCGTTTACTCTATAGATGTTGCCATCATCGCTGATGTGGTATTTATTTGGTTGCTGTTCCATTCTCTGAATTGTTTTCTTCTTTTGCGGCATAGTCAAGGACGATGCTGCGGGTTACTTGTAGTGGATAAGAGAAGATTTCCGCCATTTCACCGCCAATCTTGGGATTGTTGGTATTGCAGATGAGCGTGTACTGGGTCAATGAGCCGATAAGCCTCTGAGTATAGTTCTCGTTATCGCGATTGAGCAGGTCGAGAATCATCTTTACTCCGATGGTCGTAACGAAATTTATGTCAGAGGAAATACCCGGCTCAAAGCTGCCAACTTCGCCCATATAGATATGTGTGTTGGCTTCAACACGTCCGGATGTGTCGCTCATGGTTGCCATAAAATCTTCATAGTCCGGCATACCTTCGGGCAGACAATAGAAGATTTCACCTGCAAATGCACGCTCCCAACAGCCTATAGAAATGAATGGCATACCATTGGGTTTGGCAAGCATTTGAGCTGCATAATAATCGCCTTCGCGATTGTCGGCACAACCTACCATAATTGCATCGGGAGTACAGAATGGTTCAATCTCGGCAAGAGGCACGTCTTGAATGCGTTTGTGCGACACATGAATTTCTGCTGAAGGGTTGATTTGCAGGATACGTTCGCGAAGTGCTATAGTTTTGTATTTACCAACATCAAGTATGCCGCATTGGTGACGGCAGATGTTATGATAACTAAGAATATCCATATCTATGAGGAAGAAGCGACCTACACCTGCGCGAGCAAGTTCAAGTGCGACAAGACTACCGACTGAGCCACAGCCAATAATAACCACACCTTTACGGAGCATAATGTCAGATTCAAGGATGCCGGTGTTACGCGAAAAAATGTCAATCTTCAAACTGTAGCCTTCCAATTGACATTGAGTTCCTGTTGCAGTAGAAAAATACACATTGCCCTCTGCATCACGCCATCCAAAAATAGAATCATCTCCTGTTTGTTCGGGTTTCTCTGAGTAAAAATGACCGAGTAAAACGGGAGCTGTTCCACCAAGTCGATTGTCGGTTGAGTCAATAGATATAATATTATAGTAATTTGACTCTTGATTATGGTATCCCCATAGTTCGTGATTACCCTCCACATCAAGCGGATGACAAACGGTTGGTTTCAACCCTTTGCCTTTCATGAATTTATTTATATCAATTGCCGCCATTGTTTGTGCTTGTTTTGAGGTTCTGTACATCGGGGGTCTTTGTGCCGGATGGAGGTTCAGAACTTAAGCCGTCATTGTTAGATGTCTCTGAATGATTGTTATTAGAGCTGGATTCTTGCGGACCATTTTGGGGCTTAGGCTTCGGTTTGGGAGACTCTTCTTCTGATGGTTTAGAAGTTAGTTCTACATTGTTTTTGTTGGAAGATGAGAGCAAAGGTGCAACTTTAGCTCCGACAAAAAATCCTATTAGAAATATTAGGATTAAGATGGATGGTACAATCCATTTACGAAATTTAGACTTTTGTGATTTTTTGGGGCGTATAGTCGCCGTAGCAGAAGGTTTTTCAGAGTCTTCTATTATTGCTTGCTCTGCTGTCTCATCATCACTACCATTATCATCATCACTACCATTGCGCGGAGATTTGGGAACACTACGAGTTTGTGATACCCATGTGTTGGTATGAGTTGGTGTCGGATGAAGCTCGCTACGTTTCGCGTCAACGTATCGAAGTGCGAAGAATTTTTCAGGGATAAGATCATCGCCAACCTCAACGTCAACAGTTGAATATGCAATGTTGCTCGGACGCACACCGTTGTTATGGTCAAGGTGATACATCGTCAGTCGGAACGAGGGATCTATGTTCACAAGACACGAAATAACGCCATAAGGATTTTTTGATGCAAACTCGGAGTTTGTGCCATCATCTGTCGAAGAAAAATAGTCCATCGAACCGGGATGACGATGCCACAAGCCGAGAACTTGAAGCGGTTCTTTATACTGATTGGCTACGGAAGTGCCAAGATAGTTTACGAAATCTTGGTCATATTCAAAGTAGGCTGTCTCGAACACTCCGTTAATGCCCGGGGGGATCATTTCCATAACTACCCATAAGCCGTTGTCTAAGATATATCCGAGAAGGATACCACCTGTTTCAACCGGATGCTTGGCAAAGCTTTCACGAATCATAGCGTTATAAGCCTTATCGCTGATGATTACGGTTTCGCACTTGTTGCTCATTTCAATTACTGGAAATTAGATGCCACCGTGACGGTTAAAATCTGCAAGAGGAAGATCGCCTGTAAGAACGAGTTCAAATGCGATAAGCCACTTTGAAGCCCAACCAAGAACTGAAGCAGCAGTTGTAGTTGTAACGCCTACCTTCTGGTCTCCAGCCTCATTGGTGCATAGATAAAGATTTCCAACCTCGTCTTGAAGAAGATGGAACGGACGGAAACCACATGATTCAATAAGTTCGTCCACGTCCGGCATAAGGGGATAAACCTTGACTGAAGAACCCATCTTTTGATTAGGGTGGTTGTTATCATAAACTGCCATTACGTAGTATTGGCGTTTTTGTCCGAATTTGGACTCGTAGATACCTGGTTCAAGAACGCCGACCCAACAAATACGCCCATCATCAAGCTTGTCAAGAGAAAACTGAGGAAAATTGCGCTCCATGGCAATCTTCTCCATGGTGAGAAGCGTTGGGTTAGCTTCATACCACTGCGCAGCAAGCTTACCCTTTCCTACTTCAACGGTTGCTTCTCCATCATTGGTCATAGCGTCGCCACCCTTCGCGATTTTTACTGTTTCCCCTTTACTTAGACGTTCACGCAGCTCGCGGCGTTTCTTCGTTGCAGCGTCTTCACCGGCAAAACGACCGGTGGGAATATTGAGTGATTGGTTCATCTTATTGTATATTTTTATCTTTTGACAAATTGTGTTTTATTTCAAATGTGATTTTCTTATATTTCCTGATTGAGAAGTAGACCATCATAAGACAAAAAACTACTCCCGCCAGATACAATAAGAAATCCTTATAATCATCATAATGGAGACAATCATAAAACAGACAAGCAAATATGACTGTTCCTATTAAGAATAATGATGCGATTCCGCCCCACACAATCAGACCCATAGTTTTGCGATAATTGGCAAAATCTTCAGGATAGTTATCAAGCATCAGCTTTTCCACCTTGAATTCAGATAAATTGACTGATTGTGCGTATTTAAGCGCACGTTTCTTCATTCTACGGCTTGCGAAAACTCCTCCTTTGAATTTTTCAATACGAAAAATTTCAATTATGTCTTGCTCGTATTCTAACAATTGTTCCGAGATAGTTACCGAACCATCATCATTAACCTTATATGTAGCATTATCTCCCATTTGTTATGCTTTGTATTTCGTTAAGTTTTGAATCCATTAAATCAATGATTGACTCTATGGGCAGCTGCATATCTGACAGGGCTTTCCGAATTGGTTCCACATAATCATAGACAAAACGCGTGGCTTGCACGTCCTGCCAGCTATCTCTTGAAGAAGCTATAAGGTCTTCAAACTGCTTACCGATATGGTAAGCTTGTTCTGAAAAATCTTTGCCTGCCATATTATCGTGTTCTTGACATTAATAATTCTCTAATATTATCACACTCACATGGACAACACTTGCAGCGCGGACAATATGCACCAAACAATGCTTCTCGCTGTCTCATTTTCTCCTTAATGCGTTCCGTTCCCCTACCAAAACTTAATGTTTTTGATTGAGGCGCATCTAAAGGCCGAATGGATGAGGAGTTGTCACCAATGTCTATACCTGCAATCTCTGATGCCTCATATCGTTGAACTTTGTCGTTCAGCGCAATCAAACGATTGGTCGCCTGGGGTACATAATCATCGGTAATAGAGTTCATCATTCCTTCCCCTCCGGTCGGTTGCTCATAATAACCTATTTCACGTTCCATATCCTGTAAACGCATTTCCGCCTGTTCCCTTGCCTGCCAAGCCTTATAGTATTCATCTTCTGCTTTTTTCATATCTCGTTCTTCGCATGAGCAAGAAGGACGGTATTCTCCACTTTCCTTATCGTATTTCTGTCTGCGTTGACATGAATAATAGGCAGAACTGCAACCCTCGTAGCGGGCATTTGCAGTGTTCTCAATGTCTTTAAGTCGAGCCACTATAGATTTGGCGGAGTTAAGACATTCATTGATATGCGCTCTTACTGCACCGCGCAGTGCTGCGACGGAAGACGCGCAAGACTGCAAGCCGTCCATGAGGACTTGCAGAGCTTCTGAGGATACATGAGCTTGCTGTGCCATGACCAAAGGATGTAATTATATTCAGCCAATACCCGCGCTGCTTCCTTCGTATTTCTGCGCAAGTTCAATACGAGGAGGCAGATATTTATTGACCCATTGATTATACTTATCAGCGAGCTCCATAATCGCCTCTTTGCGACTACGGAACTCGTTCCCGAACTCTTCAAATTGTTGGTCAACCCAACTTTCCGACACGCGTGCCATATCACTTTCAAGCGCATCATAAAGGTCTCTCAATGCTGTTGAAAGAGCGTTAAGTTCACTTTGTAGTTCAATAAGTGAACGAGAGGTTGCGTATGCTCCTGCCATGATTATAGTCCTAAATATTCGCGAGTAATCATTTCAAATTGTTGTAGCGGACCCTCTTGAAACTGATTGATTTGGTCGCTAAGAGGTTGGATGAGATCACGGTCTTTGGTGAACTCATCACGGTATTTGTGGAACTGTTCATCTTGCCACTCTTTGGCTACGGTTTCCATCGCAGCGTCAGTGCGACGAAGCTGTTCCATAAGTTTTTCGGACAATTCCGAGAGTTGACAGCGGAAGTTATAAAGCTCGTCCGGGTCAACTTGCATTCCATTAAATCCTAACATGGGCAAACTTATTTATATGGTTTGAATTTTACTGTTAGATTACGGGCATTGTCTCGCACATATCCTCTGAAACGCGATGAAGGACGATTGAAGACAAATAATTTATTCGCGAGAGGGTTGCCGACAATCTTGTAGGACATATCTTCCGACATCTGGAGTGCAATGCGGAAATTGAACATCGAAAGGGGAGATGAGTTGCTCACACGATTAAGTCCGTCAAGAGTGTCAGTCTGGGCGATAACGAAGACTCCAACCGAAGCACCATTTCGTATTATATGATCCATATCTTTAGCGGCTGTCGAAAGTTTAGGCATAGACCCGGAGGTATCTTTGTCCAGAGCTCGGATTGATTGAAAGTCGAAGCAAGTAACATAAATGTGTTGCTGCGGAACGGTTTCATCGCTACGACGGAGGTCTATTTCTTCTCTCAAGACTTTGAGCACATCTTCTACATCCTTATTAGAAGAAGCTATTGTGAAATCACAAGGGGCTGAGTTCGCAAATTCAATAATTTTTACATTGAGGGAATTGTCGACACGCATGCCGTTGATAACAACTATTTTAGCAGTATCATCAGCATGGCTGGCAACAGCAGAGCGCATTGCATTGAAAGCAATATTGCGAGCAATGTCGGCTTCTCCACCGGTAATGAGGATATTATTAGCATTTTCTTTGACAAGTTCGACATAAACATCGAAGTCGCTCACGGCAATAGACTCACCAAAGTAAACAGGAACAATATAAGGGATCGGAGCGACCGATTTATGATGTTCCTCCTGACGGCGTTCCTCAAATACAGGAAGATCGCCAGAACGAAATACTTTGAGCGGTTCACGTTCATAGGAGAATCCACTTTCAAAGTCCCTAATCTTGGACATTAGTTTGTCTAAGTCGGATTTAGACGTAAAGAAACCTTGAACGATTTCGTTTGCATATGCGGCTCCTGACTCGGAGTTATATACGCATTGGCCGGTGCGCAATCGCGGCATTCCGCTACGGTCTTCCGAGGAGATAAGAGAGTCGAAATCGTTGGGTGCACTCTTAAAGACTACGCGGTTTGCGATAAGATCGCGCGGTAAAAATGAACTTGTCGGCAATTTTTGGGTTGCCAAAACAAGATTTATACCGAATTTGCGGAACTCCTGAATGATAATATGAATCTTTGAGTTAGCTTCTTTTGCAATTGGGTCATTATCCACTTCAAAGAGTTTTTGGAACTCATCGATTATGACAAGCAATCGTGGAATTTTTATGCCTGGAGCGACACGTTTCAAGTCCACAATATTGCTGACATTGTGTTCACGACAGAGAGCCATGCGACGAGAACCTTCCTCAACAAGTTCATTAAGAATGCTGAGTCCGAACTCACGCTCTGCTTCAGGTGCGATAACCCGCGCATGGGGTAATTTACCCAATGCGTAAGAGTTGAACTCAACACCAGAAAAGTCGATCAGATACATTCTGAGTTCATCGGGAGAGTATTTGATAGCCGCATTACAGATCAACGAGTGCAGAAACACACTTTTACCGGACCCTGGAATACCAATGACAACAGCTGTATTC
>CAMYSW010000041.1:0-12598 GCA_947297425.1 uncultured Porphyromonadaceae bacterium | reverse complement strand
CCGCTATCCCTGTGGGAACCTTGATCCATTGTATCGAGCTTCGTCCCGGTCAGGGTGCCAGCATGGCACGTTCTGCCGGAACTTTTGCGCAGCTCACATCACGCGAAGGTGATTACGCAATTATCAAATTGCCTTCTGGAGAAACAAGAAAAGTGCTTCTGACATGTCGCGCTACAGTGGGTGTTGTCGGCAACTCCGACCATGCTCTCGAGCGTAGCGGTAAGGCAGGTCGTTCACGTTGGCTCGGTCGTCGCCCCCACAACCGTGGTGTGGTTATGAACCCTGTAGATCACCCGATGGGTGGTGGTGAAGGCCGTCAGAGCGGTGGACATCCTCGTTCGCGCACAGGTCTTTACGCTAAGGGCTTGAAGACCCGTTCACCGAAGAAGCATTCTTCGAAGTATATAATTGAAAGAAGGAAAAAATAATTTGATTAATTGAGACAAGTATGAGTCGTTCGCTTAAAAAAGGACCATTTATCAGCGTTAAGCTCGAGAAGAAAGTGGCAGCCATGGAGGAAAGCGGCAAGAAAAGCGTCATCAAGACGTGGAGCCGTGCTTCTATGATCTCCCCCGACTTTGTGGGTCACACTTTCGCGGTGCATAACGGTAACAAATTCATACAGGTGTATGTGACCGAGAACATGGTTGGTCACAAGCTGGGAGAATTTGCCCCCACCCGCACATTCCGCGGTCACGCAGGCAATAAGAAAAAATAATGGCCCTAATCATTAATTCAGAAAAATAAGAATAACATACAATGGGTTTAAGAAAAAGACAATCAGCCGAGGCTATCAAGGAGGCACGCAAGAGCGAATATTTCGCTAAGCTTCACAATGTGCCCAGCTCTCCGCGCAAGATGCGCCTTGTGGTCGACATGATTCGTGGCCAGGAGGCTTTCAAGGCTCTCGGAATTTTGAAATTTTCCAATAAAGAGGCTTCCCGTAAAGTAGAGAAGCTGCTCCGTTCGGCTATCGCCAACTGGGAACAGAAGAATGAACGCAAGGCTGAGGCTGGCGAGCTCTTCGTGAAAACAGTATTCGTTGACTGCGCTCCGATGCTCAAACGTCTCCGTCCCGCGCCTCAGGGCCGCGGATATCGCATCCGCAAGCGCTCTAATCACGTGACATTGTTCGTGGACACAATTAATAACGAAAAAGCTTAATTTGCAAAGATGGGACAGAAAGTTAATCCAATCAGCAACCGTCTTGGAGTGATCCGCGGTTGGGACTCAAACTGGTATGGTGGAAAGAAATACGGCGACACCCTTCTTGAGGACTCGAAGATCCGTAAATATCTCCACACTCGTCTTGCAAAGGCAAGCGTGTCCAGAATCATCATAGAGCGTACTCTTAAGATGGCGACTGTGACAATCTGCACATCTCGTCCGGGTATGATTATCGGTAAAGGCGGAAAAGATGTGGACGCACTGAAGGAAGAGCTCAAGAAGCTCACCGACAAGGAAGTTCAGATCAATATCCATGAGATCAAGCGTCCTGAACTCGATGCTGAGATCGTGGCTTCAAACATCGCCCGCCAGATCGAGAACAAAGTGGCTTACCGCCGTGCGGTTAAGATGGCTGTTGCTTCTACAATGCGTATGGGCGCCGAGGGTATCAAGGTTCAGGTTTCAGGCCGTCTTAACGGTGCTGAAATGGCGCGTTCCGAGATGTTCAAGGAAGGTCGTACTCCGCTTCATACCCTTCGTGCCGATATAGATTATGCTTTGGTAGAGGCTCTCACCAAAGTTGGTATCATCGGTATCAAGGTTTGGATCTGCCGCGGTGAGATCTACGGCAAGAAAGAACTTGCTCCGGCATATGCCGTCGGTCAGAAGGAGACCGGTCGTCCTCAGGGCGGCGGTCGTAAAGGTGGTTTCCGCAACAAGAAAAACAACAACCGATAATTAAGCTCTAAAGAAACATGTTACAACCTAAGAAAACGAGATACCGCCGTTCACAGAAAGGCCGTATGAAAGGTGAGGCCCAGCGTGGCAACCAGCTTGCATTCGGTTCGTTCGGCATCAAGACACTCGAATCTAAATGGATCACCGGCCGTCAGATTGAGGCAGCCCGTATCGCCGTGACACGCTACATGCAGCGTCAGGGACAGATCTGGATCCGCATTTTCCCGGATAAGCCCATCACTAAAAAGCCTGCAGAGGTCCGAATGGGTAAAGGTAAGGGTAATCCCGAGGGATATGTTGCTCCCGTAACTCCCGGACGCATCATTATTGAGGTTGAGGGTGTTCCTTACGACATCGCCAAGGAGGCACTTCGTTTGGCAGCCCAGAAACTTCCTGTAATCACTAAGTTTGTGGTTCGCCGCGATTACGATCCGTCACAGAACGTGTAAACAAACTGGTTCTCAGTAGGAGGATGGTTTTCAGTTTTCAGTTTTCGGTTTTCAGAAAACTGAGAACTGAGAACTGAAAACCGAAAACTGAAAACCGAAACTAACAAAATAATAATGAAAAAGGAAGAAATCAAGGAATTAAGCATTCAGGAGCTGACAGCACAGATAGAGGCTGCAGAGAAGGCTTATCGTGAATTGAAAGTAGCGCACGCGATATCTCCTGTAGACAATCCCGCTAAGATCACAAAAGATCGTCGTGAGATTGCCCGCTTGAAGACAGTGTTGCGCCAGAAGGAAATCGCCGCCGCTAAGGAGGCTGCTTCTGAAGTAAAGTAATCCCGCAAACTATTTTTACAAATGGAAGAGAAAAGAAATTTGAGAAAAGAGAGAATCGGGGTTGTTTCGAGCAACAAGTGTGACAAAACGATCACAGTTGAAATCAAGTGGAAAGAGAAACACCCGATTTACGGCAAGTTTGTCAACAAGACAAAGAAGTATCATGCTCACGATGAAAACAACGAGTGCTCGATAGGCGACACAGTCCGCCTGATGGAGACCCGCCCGTTGAGCAAGACAAAGAGATGGAGACTGGTAGAAATCATCGAAAAAGTTAAGTAATCATGATCCAGACAGAATCCCGATTGACAGTAGCGGACAACAGTGGAGCAAAAGAAGCTCTCTGTATCCATGTGCTTGGCGGCACAGGCCGTCGTTATGCCAGCGTGGGCGACATCATCGTAGTGACCGTGAAGAGCACTATCCCCTCATCCGACGTGAAGAAGGGAACAGTATCCAAGGCTGTTGTGGTTCGCACAAAGAAGGAAATTCGTCGCGCAGACGGAAGCTATATCCGTTTCGACGACAATGCCTGTGTGCTTCTTAACAACGCCGGTGAGATCCGCGGCACCCGCATCTTCGGCCCTGTAGCCCGTGAGTTGCGTGCCACCAACATGAAAATCGTGTCTTTGGCACCTGAAGTACTTTAACCGTCTTAAATCGTAAGAAAAATGGCAAAATTGCATATAAAGAAGGGTGACACAGTCTATGTCAACGCCGGCGATGACAAAGGCAAGACAGGACGCGTGCTCAGAGTGCTGGTTGACAAGAACCGCGCCGTAGTGGAAGGTGTCAACATAGTGTCGAAGAGCACAAAGCCCAGCGCCAAATATCCGCAGGGAGGAATCGTGAAAATGGAGGCTCCCGTGCATATTTCTAATTTGAATGTTTTAGATCCCAAATCCGGCAAGCCGACCCGTATCGGTCGTCGTCTTAACGATGCCGGCAAGTTGGTACGTTATTCCAAAAAATCAGGAGAGGAGATTAAGTAATGAGCACAACTCTTAGCAAAGACTATAAGGAAAGAATAGTTCCGGAGCTCACGGAGGAATTTAAATATACCACCGTGATGCAGGTTCCCCGCCTGGAGAAGATCGTTATCAACCAGGGACTCGGCGCAGCCACTCAGGACAAGAAATTGATCGAGACCGCAATCAACGAGCTTACAGCCATCACAGGTCAGAAAGCCGTTCCTACCCTTTCAAGGAAGGATATTTCAAACTTCAAGCTTCGTAAGAAGATGCCTATCGGCGTGATGGTGACTCTCCGTCGCGACAAGATGTATGAGTTCCTGGAGCGTCTCGTAAGGGTTGCCCTTCCGCGTATTCGTGACTTCAAGGGTATCAACTCTAAGCTTGACGGTCGTGGTAACTATACCCTCGGTATCACCGAGCAGATCATTTTCCCCGAGATCAACATCGACAGTGTTCCGAAACTTCAGGGTATGAACATCACCTTCGTGACTTCGGCAAAGACCGATGAGGAAGGTTTCGCACTTCTCAAGAAATTCGGACTCCCCTTCAAAAAATAATTTGACATGGCAAAAGAATCAATGAAAGCCCGCGAGGTAAAGCGTCAGCGCATGGTGGCAAAGTATGCCGAGAAAAAGGCTGCTCTCAAGAAAGCTGCTCTTGCCGATGCTGAAGGCAACATCGACTACGAGGCGCTCGCAAAGCTTCAGAAGCTTCCCAAGAACGCTTCCAAAGTGCGTCTTCACAATCGTTGCGTAATCACGGGCCGTCCCAAAGGATATATGCGCCAGTTCGGCATCTCGAGAATCCAGTTCCGCGAGATGGCAAGCGCAGGCCTCATTCCCGGAGTAAAGAAGGCAAGCTGGTAATCTTTGATTACCGGCAGCCTCCGGCTCCGCCGGATTCTCTTACAGAACGCAATTTATAAAAATTTTTTCCGGTGGTTACAATAATCGCCGGAAACTATACGTTTGATAAAAGATAAGAGAGTATTAAATATTGTTCAGTGTATCTGAATCAATTTAACAATCTAAACAATGACTGATCCAATAGCAGATTATTTGACAAGATTGAGAAACGCCATTCACGCAGGACATCGCGTGGTGGAGGTTCCATCTTCCAAAATGAAAAAGGAGATCACAAAAATCCTTTTTGAACAGGGCTATATCCTCAACTACAAGTTTGAGGAGGGCAATACCCCGCAGGGTTCCATCAAGATAGCCTTGAAGTATGATCCGGTCGACAAGGTGAACGCAATCAAGAATCTTCACCGTGTGTCTCGTCCGGGTCTTCGCCAGTATACAGGCTACAAAGACATGCCACGCGTCCTTAACGGTCTCGGTATCGCGATCCTTTCCACTTCACAGGGCGTGATGACCAACAAAGAGGCTAAAGAGCGCAAGATTGGTGGCGAAGTATTGTGTTACGTTTATTAAAAAGGAGGTATTATGTCAAGAATTGGTAAAGCACCCGTTGAGATACCTGCCGGCGTAACCGTACAGGTTAAAGAAAATGTAGTGACCGTAAAAGGTCCTAAAGGGGAACTTTCACAGGAAGTGAATCCCGATATCACAGTTAAGGTAGAGGATGGCCACGTGTCTTTGACCCGTCCGAGTGATGATCGTGAGCATCGTGCCATGCATGGTCTTTATCGCGCACTTATCAACAACATGGTTGTTGGCGTGTCGGAAGGCTATAAGAAAGAGATGGAGCTCGTGGGTGTAGGTTATCGTGCCGCAGCTACAGGTCAGGTTCTCGAACTCGCCTTAGGATATTCACATGCTATCTATATCAAGCTTCCCAAGGAGATCAAGGTAGAGGCCAAGACTGAGCGTAACAAAAACCCGCTCATCATTCTCGAGAGCAGCGACAAGCAGCTTTTGGGTCAGGTATGCGCCAAGATCCGTTCGATGCGTAAACCAGAACCTTACAAGGGTAAAGGTATTAAGTTTGTTGGTGAGATCATCCGCCGCAAGAGTGGAAAATCGGCTAACGCCAAATAAAAATTGAGGAACTATGATATCCAAGACAGCAAGAAGAAATAAAATTAAAACCCGCATCCGCGGCAAAATTTCCGGCACTGCAGCGCGTCCTCGTATGAGCGTTTTCCGCAGCAACAAGGGAATTTACGTGCAGTTGATCGATGACCTGGCTGGCGCAACTCTTTGTGCAGCTTCTTCAAAGGGTCTCGAAGGCGGCACTAAGACTGAGGTTGCCGCCAAGGTCGGTGAAGAGATAGCAAAGAAAGCTCAGGAGAAAGGTATCGAGACAGTCGTTTTCGACCGTAACGGTTATCTTTTCCACGGCAGAGTGAAATCATTGGCCGATGCAGCCCGCAAGGGAGGTCTTAAATTTTAAATTAGAATCATGGCAAAGAGAAATAACAGAGTTAAGTCCACAAATGATTTGGAATTGAAAGACCGTCTCGTGGCGATCAACCGTGTTACAAAGGTAACTAAGGGTGGTCGTGCGTTCAGCTTCGCCGCTATTGTCGTTGTAGGTAACGAAGACGGTATTATCGGCTGGGGTCTCGGTAAAGCTAATGAAGTTACTGCCGCTATCGCCAAGGGTGTTGAGACTGCCAAGAAGAACCTTATTAAGGTTCCTGTTCACAAAGGCACTATCCCCCATGAGGTGAGCGCTAAGTTCGGCGGTTCACGTATATTCCTGAAGCCGGCTTCAGAAGGTACCGGAGTAAAGGCTGGTGGTGCAATGCGTGCAGTGCTTGAGAGCGTAGGTGTTACTGACGTGCTCGCAAAGTCTAAAGGTTCTTCTAACCCCCACAATCTCGTGAAGGCTACTATCGCAGCTCTCGATGAGCTCCGTAGCCCCGCTCAGGTGGCTCAGAACCGTGGCGTGTCGGTAGAAAAAGTGTTTAACGGCAAATAAGAAGCAGACATGGCACAGATAAAAATCACTCAGACAAAGAGCCGCATCAACGCTCCGAAAGTGCAGAAACTCACTCTCGACGCACTCGGCCTTCGCAAGATGAATCATTCCGTGATAAAAGAAGATGTTCCTTCAATTATGGGAATGGTGAAGAAGGTTCATCATTTAGTTGAAGTGACAAAACTCTAAAAAGATAGAAACGCAATGGAACTACATAATTTAAAGCCGGCTCCCGGCAGCAATAAGGGTAACAAGCGAGTTGGACGCGGTCCTGGCTCGGGTTTCGGTGGCACATCGACCCGTGGTCACAAGGGTGCTAAATCTCGTTCAGGCTATTCACGCAAGATAGGTTTCGAAGGTGGTCAGATGCCACTTCAACGTCGTGTTCCCAAGTTCGGTTTCAAGAACATCAACCGCGTTGAATACAAGGCAATCAATCTTGATGCCCTTGAGGCTTTGGCTGCTGCCTCGAACCTGACCAAGATCACGGTTGACGACCTTCGTCAGGCAGGTCTGGTTTCGAAGAAAGCTTTGGTTAAGGTGCTCGGTAATGGTGCAGTCACCAAGGCTCTCGAAATTGAGGCTAACGCCTTCTCGAAGTCGGCAGAGGAAGCTATTACGGCTGCCGGTGGAACCGTAATCAAAAAATAACGACAACTAACAATGGGATTTACTAAAACAATAAAAAATATCTGGAGCGTAGAAGATCTCCGCAAGCGCATCGGAATCACGTTGCTGCTGGTGATCATCTATCGTTTCGGATGCTACGTGGTCTTGCCGGGAATTAATCCCGACGAGCTGCTGGCGCTTAAGAATTTCACAGCCGACGGTCTGATGCAGCTTCTCGACATGTTCTCGGGAGGTGCGTTCTCTCAGGCTTCGATCTTCGCGCTCGGTATCATGCCCTATATCACGGCTTCTATCGTGATTCAGCTTTTGGGCATGGTTCTTCCCGCGTTTCAGAAGATGCAGAGAGAGGGTGAGAGCGGAAGAATGAAGCTCAACCAGTACACCCGTTATCTCACCGTGATAATTCTTTTGCTCCAGGGCCCGGCTTATCTTATGAACCTTAAATATCAGGTTCAGGCAGCCGGTGGCCATGTGGAGATGGGTATCTGGACTGTGGCTTTCATGACCATCGTTCTTGCCGCCGGCTCCATGTTTATCATGTGGCTCGGTGAGCGCATCGACCAGAAGGGTGTCGGCAACGGCATCTCGTTCATCATCCTTATCGGTATCATCGCCCGTCTGCCGGAAGCATTCATTCAAGAATTTACCGGTCGACTGATGAACTCTCAGGGTGGCGGACTTGTGCTCTTCCTGGTTGAGATCGTCATTCTGCTCGCAGTTATTGCCGGAGCCGTGCTGCTTGTGCAGGGTACTCGCAAGGTGCCTGTGCAGTATGCAAAACGCGTAGTTGGCAACAAGCAATATGGTGGTGCGCGCCAATATATTCCCTTGAAGGTGAATGCAGCAGGCGTTATGCCCATCATCTTCGCCCAGGCAATTATGTTTATCCCTGTAACTTTGGTCGGCTTCAGCACTAATCACACAGGTTTCTTTGGCGCTCTTACCGACATGTATGGATTCTGGTATAATTTGATCTACTTCGTGATGATCGTTGCGTTCACATATTTCTACACAGCGATCACTGTCCGCCCCGCGCAGATGGCTGAAGACATGAAGCGCAACAACGGCTTCATTCCCGGCATCAAGCCCGGCAAACCGACAGTAGACTATCTTGACTCCATTATGTCGCGTATCACGCTCCCCGGCTCAATATTCTTGGGCATCGTGGCTATTCTTCCTGCCATAGCTCATATTTGCGGCTTGAACAGGAATTTCGCTTCGTTCTTCGGTGGAACCTCATTGTTGATTCTTGTCGGCGTGGTTCTTGACACCCTCCGTATCATAGAGGGACATCTTCTGATGCGTCATTATGACGGTTTGATGAAAGATGGTCGTATCAAGGGACGCACCACAGGCAGCGGAGCCTTTTAAAGAATTGTAACTCGTTGGCAATTGATATGATTTATCTCAAGACAGCTGAGGAAATAGAATTAATGAAGGGTGCTTGCGATCTTGTGAGCCGCACTCTCGGGGAGATGGCGCGTTGGGTCGCTCCCGGGGTGACAACCCTTAAACTGGATACCATAGCAAGAGAGTTTATCCTCGATAACGGGGGTAAGCCCTCCTGCTTGGGTTATCATGGATTTCCCGGAACGCTGTGCATCGAGGTTAACGAGACTGTGGTTCATGGATTCCCATCGGACTATATGCTGCAAGAAGGAGACATCGTGGGTCTTGACTGCGTTGCCGAACTCAACGGCTATCATGGCGACAGCTGTTACACATTCGCTGTCGGAAATATTCCGGAAGCTACCGCTGATCTTCTTAAGGTCACCAAAGAGAGCCTTTATAAGGGTATAGAGGCTGCAAAGGCTGGAAAGAGGATCGGTGATATATCGAATGCTGTGCAGACTTATTGTGAACGTCATGGCTACAGCGTGGTTCGTGAAATGTGCGGACACGGTATCGGAAAGAGCATGCATGAAGATCCAGAAGTGCCTAATTATGGGCGCAGGGGTATCGGTGCGTTGTTGAAACCCGGTATGGTGATTGCCATAGAACCTATGATCAACCTCGGAAGCAAGAATATCGTGATAAGCAATGACGGTTGGCAATGTCGCACAAAAGACCGCAAACCGTCGGCTCATTATGAGCACACGATCGCGATTCATGCTGACGGACCTGAGATACTCACTACCTTCAAATATATTGAAGAAGTTCTCGGGATAACCACGGTTTAGGATAAATCAATCAAACGAAAATATCAATATGGCAAAACAAGCTGCAATCGAACAGGATGGTGTGATTCTCGAGGCATTGTCTAACGCAATGTTCAAGGTAGAACTTGAGAACGGGCACGAAATAACCGCCCATATCTCAGGCAAGATGAGGATGCACTATATAAAGATACTTCCCGGTGACAAAGTGAAAGTGGAGATGTCTCCTTATGACCTGAGCAAGGGAAGAATTTCATTCAGATACAAATAACCAGACTCTTTCAGCTAAAAAAATATAATAGATATGAAAGTTAGAGCATCAGTAAAGAAACGTACAGCTGACTGCAAGATCGTGCGTCGCAAAGGTCGTCTTTACGTTATCAACAAAAAGAATCCAAAATTTAAAACTCGTCAAGGATAATACGCCGGCATGCCGTCTGCTTCCTGAAAACGTCCTTAATGAGACGAAAAAGGTTGTAAATCGGCTTGTCTAGTCAAAATTATGCGATAAAATTTTAATTTTGGCGACATGATTATTAACTTTGCACAAAATTTGTATAATACAATATGGCAGTAAGAATCGTCGGCGTAGATTTGCCGCAGAATAAAAGAGGCGAAATCGCCTTGACTTACATCTTCGGCATCGGCCGAAGCGCCGCCAACACTATTCTGACTAAGGCTGGTGTTGACCGCGACATAAAGGTTAAAGACTGGACAGACGCTCAGGCTGCAGCCGTGCGCGAGGTTATCCAGCGTGACTATAAGGTGGAAGGTGACCTTCGCACTGAAATCCAGTTGAACATTAAGCGACTGATGGATATCGGCTGCTATCGTGGCATCCGTCATCGTATCGGTCTTCCCCTCCGCGGACAGAGCACAAAGAACAATGCCCGCACTCGTAAGGGTCGCAAGAAAACAGTCGCTAACAAGAAGAAAGCTACTAAGTAAAATAATTAAAGTATGGCAAAAAAGACAGTCGCAGCTAAAAAGAGGAATGTCAAGGTTGATGGCCAAGGTCAGCTCCACGTGCATAGCTCTTTCAACAACATCATTGTGTGTCTCGCCAACGGCGAAGGTCAGGTGATTTCCTGGTCGTCCGCGGGCAAGATGGGCTTCAGAGGCTCCAAGAAGAACACGCCTTATGCCGCTCAGATGGCAGCGCAGGATTGCGCCAAGGTCGCTTATGATCTTGGTCTGCGCAAGGTGAAAGCATATGTGAAAGGTCCGGGTAACGGTCGTGAGTCCGCAATCCGCACAGTTCACGGTGCAGGAATCGAGGTGACAGAGATCGTAGACGTTACTCCGCTTCCCCATAACGGATGCCGTCCTCCCAAAAGGAGAAGAGTCTAATCCGTCAGATAATAATCGCGATAACAAGCATTATAATCAAACAGAGTCCGCAAGCCTGATCCTGAATGCGAATAGACCGTCTTTGACACTTCCTTTCGACGGTCGCGGCTGCGCTAAGGGATCCGCTCAAGGGCCGCTTTAATTAAAGAAAAATAAAATGGCAAGATACACAGGTCCAAAAACCAAAATCGCCCGTAAGTTCGGTGAACCTATCTTCGGCGATGACAAAGTTCTGGCAAAGAAAAACTATCCGCCGGGACAGCATGGCGCAAATCGCCGCCGCAAGACCTCAGAGTATGGTCTTCAGCTCCGCGAGAAGCAAAAAGCAAAATATACATATGGCGTGCTCGAACGTCAGTTCCGCAATCTCTTCGAGAAGGCTGCCCGCACCAAGGGCATTACTGGTGAGGTTCTTCTCCAGCTTCTTGAAAGCCGCCTTGACAATGTGGTTTATCGTCTGGGCATAGCTCCGAGCCGCCCTGCAGCACGTCAGATTGTGCTCCACAAACACATCACAGTAAACGGCAAACCGGTCAATATCCCTTCCTATAAGGTTCTTCCCGGAGATGTAGTAGCTGTTCGTGAGAAATCTAAATCGCTTGAAGTTATCGCTGATGCGCTTTCAGGTTTCAACCACAGCAAATATCCCTGGATCGAATGGGACGAGAGCGTGAAGGGCGGTAAGTTCCTCCACCTCCCCCAGCGTGAGGACATCCCCGAGACTATCAAGGAGCAGTTGATCGTCGAGTTATATTCTAAATAATAAACAATAAATACCCATGCCAATTTTAGCATTTCAAAAACCCGATAAGGTGGTCATGCTTGAATCGAGCAACTCCTTCGGAAAATTCGAATTCCGTCCGCTCGAGCCGGGATATGGACAGACTATCGGCAACGCCTTGCGTCGCATTCTTCTTTCGTCGCTTGGTGGTTTCGCCATCTGCTCAATCCGCATCGAGGGAGTGGCACACGAGCTCGACACGATTCCGGGAGTGAAGGAAGATGTTACCAACATCATTCTTAACCTCAAGCAGATTCGTTTCAAGCAGCTTACCGAGGAGCACGAGACCGAAAGAGGTTCTGTAAGTGTATCGGGAACGGATGTGTTCACTGCAGGCGATTTGGGTAAGGTTCTTTCCGGCTTCGAGGTGCTTAACCCTGAATTGGTTATATGCCATCTCGATACTGCTGCAAGTATGCAGATGGATTTCACGATCAATAAAGGTCGCGGATGGGTTCCGGCTGATGAAAACCGCGAACTCCTTTCCGGTAGTGATGTCAATGAGATCGCTATCGACTCGATCTATACTCCGATCAAGAATGTGAAATACTCTGTTGAAAACTACCGCGTAGAGCAGAAGACCGACTATGAAAAGTTGGTGATGGAAGTTCTGACAGACGGCTCTATCATGCCTAAAGAGGCATTGAAAGAGGCTGCTAAGATCCTGATCCAGCATTTCATGATGTTCAGCGACGAGAAAATCACTCTCGAAGCTCCTCAGGAGGACACTCCGGAGGAATTTGACGAGGAAGTTCTCCATATGCGTCAACTTCTCAAGAGCAAACTTGTGGACATGGATCTTTCAGTCCGTGCTCTCAACTGCTTGAAGAGTGCAGAGGTTGAGACTCTCGGTGAACTTGTTGTTTTCAACAAAAACGATCTGCTTAAGTTCCGCAACTTCGGAAAGAAATCGCTCAGCGAACTCGACGAGCTTCTTGACAAGCTTCACCTTTCCTTTGGAATGGATATTTCGAAATATAAATTAGATAAAGACTAATTCCCCATGAGACATAATAAAAAATTCAACCACCTCAGTCGCAAGAAAGGACACCGCGAGGCACTTCTTTCTAACCTTGCGATCGCTCTTATCGAGCATAAGAGAATCTTCACGACTGTGGCTAAGGCTAAGGC
>CAMYSW010000040.1:0-12600 GCA_947297425.1 uncultured Porphyromonadaceae bacterium | reverse complement strand
GCATTGCGCCATGAGCTCACTATGAGCCGCTCATCGATAATAAGAATCATTAACGACAAACTCGGGAAAACCGTAATCTCCGAGATCCGTTTCATCGGCTAAACCCAATTATTAATTATTAACCATTAATTATTAATTATCAACCATCAACCAAAGTGAATCCCAATAATATCCCACCGCTCTCCGAATTTAAATATGAAACGGATCTTCAGATCCGCTTCAGCGATGTCGACGTGCTCGGACATGTCAACAACACCGTGTATCTTTCATTCTACGATACCGGTAAAGCGTGGTTCTTCAGCAGTATCCTTGACCGTGCAATCGAATGGAGCAAGGTAGAGACAGTCATAGCAAATGTAGATTGTTGCTATATAGCCCCCATTTTCTTTGGAGAGAATGTTGCTGTTCACACCCGCTGCAAAAAAATATCCGACAGAAGTTTCAAGCTCCTGCAGGTGATAGCCCTCAAAGAGACCGGAGAAATCAAATCGGCATGCGAAACAGTCATGGTATGTTTCGATCCCGTAACTCAACAATCAATCCCGATGCCCGACCACTGGCGCCGCGCACTCGAAAATTCAATGACAAGATGATAGACGTTAAAGAAGAAATGCGCTTCATCCTCCGCAAAGAAGCGGAAGCGATATTGAACATTCCGGTAAGCGATGCTTACGATCGTGCCGTAGAACTTATAGTTGAACACGTGAACCGACGTGGTGGAAAACTAATCACTTCCGGAATGGGGAAAGCCGGACAAATCGCAATGAACATTGCCACTACATTCAGTTCTACCGGAACCCCCGCAGTGTTCCTCCATCCCTCGGAGGCACAACATGGCGATCTCGGAGTGATACAGGGCAATGATCTTCTTCTTCTCCTGAGCAATTCCGGAAAGACACGCGAGATACTTGAGCTAATAGATCTTGCACGCATTCTGAACCCGACGATACCGATTATCGTTATAACAGGTGACGAGACAAGCATACTCGCAAAGACCGGAGATGTCACACTATGGACAGGAGGAGCGCCGGAAGTATGCCCGTTAGGACTCACACCAACCACTTCGACCACGATGATGACCGTGATCGGGGATGTCCTTGTGGTTTCGACAATGAAAGCAATCGGCTTCTCTATAGAGGATTATGCCAAACGCCACCATGGCGGATATCTCGGACACAAATCGAGAGAAGCCATCAAACCATAAATGTAAATAATATAACAATGATAGATATACCCGTAGATCTCAAGAAGATCGATAAAAAAACGAGAGATCATGAAATAGTGGATGCAGTGCTCACCTGCCGGAAAACAGCTGAGAGCCTCGTTGCCGAAAACCGATATATGGACGCAATGGAGCGCACTGTGGAGGGATTGCGCACACTGCGTGATTTTTCCAACTATACCGACCATGAGTTCCGCGCTCTGCTTGTAGGGTTACTTTTCGATCTTTCCGAGATCCATTTCCAGCTGAAGGATTATAAACAGAGCGAGAAGGAGCTTGAAACCCTCTTCAAGGTGCTGGAAAACCTCATAAAGGAGGATGCAGAGCGTTTCGGGAAATATCATATCCTTGCTATGGAACTCTCTACTCGCATTCTGCGTTCACGCAAAAAGACGCTTGAACTCCTTGTAAAGCAACAAATAAATGCCGGTGTCCTTTATGACAAAGTTAATGCGGGAGTAAGTGCGGCAACCGATCGTCTCATAGACTCTTTGCGCAACGTCGGCGAACTCCTTGCATCGACCGGTGACTACCGCGCGGCACTGAAATTCTATTCAGAAGCTATCAAGTTGTCAAAGAAACGTACCGGCAAAGTGACCCGTCGGGAAGTCAAGATGACAATAGAGATGGCAAAGATAATGATGCGTCTCAGCCAGATGCGTCCTCGTGCCAAACGACTTCTGGAAGCGGTGCTGCCACACTCCATAGCCTTGGAGACAATCGAGCTTGAAGAAGACATACTCGCTTTGATTGAAATAATCGAGACTGACAGCCGCAACGAATCAACGTGGAAAACATTCCTTCACAAAGTGCAGAAAGAGGCAAAGAGTCGTATATTCAAATCAGATAAGAAATAATAAGGTTTAGGCGTTAGGTGTTAGGCTTTAGGCTTTAGAAGCTTCGCCGAATGGACCTAAAGCCTAAAACCTAAAGCCTAATGGGTCTAAAGCCTGGAACCGAATGGATCTAAAGCCTAACGCCTAACACCTAAAGCCTAAAAAAATCATGTCAACCATACTTAACACCAATGGTTCAACCCTTGAGATACCACGCATTATAGATGCGGAAGGGTTCAAATGCGCAATCTTTACAGCCAAATGGAATCCGGAAGTGACACACGCTCTTCGCGACGGAGCAATCGAAGTGCTTCATCAAGCTGGAGTTAGTGACAAAAACCTCTTTATAGAAGATGTTCCCGGCACTGTGGAACTGGCTAACGCAGCAGGAATGGCACTCACTTCGATGCCCGACCTTTCCGCGATCATAATAATAGGCTGCGTAATTCGTGGTGACACCCCTCACTTTGACTATGTGTGCCAAATAGTTGCCCAGGCATCTGCAGAGCTGAATGCCAAAGGACGCACACCCGTAATTTTCGGAGTCCTCACGGTAGAGAACCTTCAACAGGCACTTGACAGAGCCGGTGGAGAACTTGGCAACAAAGGCGCGGAAGCTGCAGTAGCAGCCATTGAAATGGCAAATCTGCATTCACGAGCCGGAGGATTACGCTTCGCCCCGTTCAGAGAATAAGAAGAAGCTGTTTACGAATCGCATATCATAATAATATTTATGCGATTTTTTAACATTTTTATATGACGATTTAACAAAAACGGCTGCAATATCGCAGCCGTTTTTGTCGTTTTAGCAATATTGACAATCAATTACCTAAACATACTTAAATATGACATCGAGTCATACTTAGCACTTCATGCTTAATAATGTTCAATCTTGTTTCGATTCTTTCTGACTAAAACATTATTGTCTAAATTTTGGGTTATATACATTAGTAATTTCTATCGTCTGCCCAAAGTCAAGCCGAATGTTCCGGATCATTTGCCGGTCCGGTTCTTTCGTCCTTGTCATTAGGCAGGAAAATCCCCACACATCGTGAGATGCGAGGGGATTTTTTTCATTAATGATATCGGGATGGAAGAATTAGTGACAACAACCGTCACCGCAACCATGGGAGCCGCAACCGTCGCCGCAATCGCCATCGCCGCAGGAGCCGTGACTACCACATCCGCAGCATCCACCCTGTGTGGGATGTAACTCTTCCTGAGTGGCTTCGCGCACTTCATCGACTTTTCCTGAGAAGGTGACAGTAATGCCTGCAAACGGATGGTTGAAATCCATTTTTATCTTGTCTCCGATCTCAAGCACTTTCCCCAATACACGATAACCTTCTGCAGTCATCATGGGGAGTTCGGCACCTTCGCTAACTTCTTCGGCGAGTTTGCCATCGCGCATGAAGATCTCCTTGTCAAGTTCTATAACGTTTTCTGCATGACGAGGACCGAATGCCGCCTCGGGGGGCAATGTAACATCGAATTTGTCACCTTTCTTGAGATCCTTGAGAGCGGCTATTAGACCCGGCACAACTTCTTGTGACACGCCGTAAACCATCTCGTCCGGTTCCCCGTCGGGTGTAGAAAACAATTCTTTACCTGAATCGGCATCGGTAAGTTTATAAGAGTATTTTACAAACATACCGGGACCTACTTTTATTTCTTTCATATCTATTGGTTGGTTAATGAATGGTTGATAGTTGATGGGGTGATAATTAATAGTTAATAATTAATGGTTAATGGTTAATGGTTAATGGTTGAACTCTGATTATTAATTATTAATTATTAATTATTTAATGGCTGAGCCCTAATTATTAATTATTAACCATTAATTATTAATTATTTAATTATTGTGCCGGGATCTCATCCGGATCCGGATAGTAGTCCGGCACACTCGGTTCTTCTACCGTTGTGGTCTCTTCCTCATCCTCTTCAGGATGTTTGAGCATATATTGCTGTTGGGGCACAATGATATTAAAATAAAATCCTTTCGCGGATTTGTCGCGTTTTGTCTTGTTTGTTTCATCCGGAATGACACTGAGGTAGTCATATCCGGGCTCAATGAATTTTGCATCAGTGGCTTCATAGCCGAGAAGCTGAACCATGTCGTATTCATGCATCGGATATATGACATACCAGGCATTCTCGACATCTTCTCCCGTGCCGGTACTCTTTATAGCTCCCAAGAGATGCTCAAGCCTATATTCCCATATCTTCGCGCTCATATCTTTCCTTTTCTCTTTTAGAACATGGACAAGGAAGGACATCTGACGCAGGTCGAAAGGGTTGTCGGCGAGTGCAAGTTGGGCGTATTTGCGTATCGTGTCTATCTCTTCTTTAGTATGATTAGTTTTCATACGCAGGTCATCTGTGACATTGGCATATGGAGAAACCCTGTAAGGGTCGAAATCTTCCTGAAACATATAACCGAGATAGAAATGACGATACTCTTCATTGGTCATTGTCGTGTCGTTGCTTTCATACTTCTTCATAAGCTTGGGGAAGTAGTAAGGGCTTGCCGGGTTGAGGGTGGAAGTGCGGATCTCCTCAAGGTCGGGTTTTGACACGGTTATTTTCCGTTTATTCTTTACGGTCGCAGCGGAAACTGCAGACAGCATCATTGCTGCCGCTGCTGTCGATACAAGTATTTTTCTGAGATTGATCTTCATCATAAGTTATTGATTGCTATTGTTAGCACAAGCGCCACCCCGATCTGCATCACCGTGATTGCAGTAGGGAAGCCTTTGGCAAGAAGATACCTGAAAAAATTACCGGATGCCGGATTTACAGGTTCCCCTTCCGGAGTTTTTGTATACAGTAGGAAACCGCAGAATATTCCTGCGATCACGCCTATAATCATTATTGCATATAAGAGAGAGGTGTTTGAGGAAAAAGTGAATCCGAGCAACCCTACAGAGAGTCCGGTCAATGCTCCGGCTGTCATGTATGTTGTGCCACGTGTCTGCCTACGCACCGGCTCCGGCTGCAGAAGCACTATGAAAGTCACCACCAACGTCATGCAAAACCAAGCAGTCAGCATGGCTCCGTTTATCGGAAGGACCTGATATCCGTTCTTAGTCGCAAAACTGAGAACCGACAACGCACCATAAGACAGTACCGGCGCGAGAATCTGCCGTCCGCGAAGTGCGAACAGAGACCCGATCCATAGCAGGCAACTCAGTATGATCATGAGGGTGAGCATATTTTTAGGCTTTAGGTTTTAGGCTTTAGGTTTTAGGCTTTAGGTCAGGTTCTAATGCCTAACGCCTAATACCTAAAACCTAACTATAAAACACCTGAACGTCATTTTTTGATTTCGGGATAGGCAACACGGGAGTGGTAGATTGTGGCAAGACGCTTCTTAAAGGTGTCTTTCACTGTCTCTACGTCTCGGAAACTGATAGGTGCCTCACGAAATAAGCCTTCGTTCTGTTGTGCGTTTATAATCTTGTCAACAAGGTTGTTTATCGATTCTCTTGAATAATCCTGCAGGCTGCGCGAGGCTGCTTCCACAGCGTCCGCCATCATGAGGATCGCGGTCTCTTTCGACTGCGGGTTAGGTCCTGGATATCTGAACTTGGACTTGTCAACTTCCTCTTCCGAACTTTGGTTTACAGCCGTGTTATAGAAATAACGGACCAGGCTCTTGCCATGATGCTGGGATATGAAACTGCGGATCATCTCCGGTATATTCTCTTTTGCAGCTATCTGCAATCCTGCTGAAACGTGAGATATAATCTTCTGGGCACTCGTTTCAGGATTCAATCCGGAATGCGGATTTATGCCATGCTGGTTTTCGGTGAAGAAAATGGGACTTTCAAGCTTTCCTATGTCATGATACAGTGCTCCTGTTCTCACGAGCTGTGTGTCAGCCCCTATCGCCCTTGCTGCCTCCGATGCCAGAGTCGAAACCTGCATTGAATGCTGGAACGTGCCGGGAGCCTCTTCAGCAAGGCGACGGAGGAGAGGACTATTTATGTCTGAAAGTTCCACAAGAGTGACCGTTGACGTAAAGCCGAATATTTTTTCTACTATAAGGATCATGATATAGGCAAAAGACAATATCACTGCATTTATTGCGAAAATTCCGATCATTCGCCATGCGAAATTGGAAAGATTACCGTCTGTTATGAGACTAAACACGAAATATGACAGGCAGTACACCAGGAATGTGTATGCCGCTGTGCGTAAGAGCTGCGAGCGCTGACTCAGACGATGGATGCTGAATGCCGCAACAAATCCGGCTATCATCTCCATAAAGATGAACTGATAGGGGAAAACCGCCACCAATGATGATATGAGAACCGTGACCAAAAGAGAGAATATTGCCGTGCGGGAATCGAAAAACACAAGTATGACCACCGGAACAGAGGCGAACGGCACGAAATATATACCGTTTGGCACATATTCAAACATCAGGATGGAAAAAACCACGAAAAGGGTAATGAAACTCATCAGGAATGTCATCTTGCGCAGTGAATTGAAGAACCGCGAGCGATATAGCCCCATAAAGAGGTAAAGAATCCCAAAACAGATGAGGATGTAAAGGAACTGTCCGGCATAGAAATACCGGTGGTCGTTCTGGGAGCTTTTCGTTTTGTCGAGAAGCTCCATGTATGTGTTGAGATTTGTGTAGACCTGCGGCGTGATTATCTCTCCTCGGTCCACGATCCTCTGTCCTTTCTTGATTACGCCCTGCGCTCCGTTGACCTGCAGATATTCCTGATTACGGAATTTCATGTCAGCTGCGCTGTCAGTAACCATGTTGGGAGTAAGGCAGATGTTGAGGGCTCGTGCCAACTCCCCTTCAAGCCGATGAGAGTCGCCTTGACGGCAATGAACGGAATCTATATATTCAAAAGCTTTGGCGGGAGAAAGCATCGAAGAGGCATCGACGGTTGACACGGTTGTTGCACCGTTCTCCTTCACCATCATCCGCAACTGGCAGGGATTCATACCCCTTATCCGTTCATATATCTTGGTGTCAAGGACCCCTTTTGCATATACTTCGCGCAGCAGCCTCTGGAGTGAAGAAATCTCGGCTGCCGAAGCCCTACCGGAAGTGGTGTTGGCAAAACGTGTGAGCGAAGATTTCTCAGCATTGGCATCGCGCTCCACAAAGGGTATGAAATTGGTGTCTATACTGTCGCGAAGTGCATTTGCCGTTGCTGAATCGCGAAGTATAGGCATGTCGAAATCGGCAGTCAACAAAGGATATTTCCACGGCTGGTTAAGTTCGTAGGAATATGACTGTCTGTCCGAATGCGGAAGGAGGAAGAGTATGATTGCCGTGGCACCCAAGAGGATGCCGAGACGAGCTATTGCTATCTGACTTAATTTTTTCACGGGCAGTATTAAACGTTACACTTTTAATTTTTGAAGTTGTTTAAACAACTTATTTATCAAGAGATTCGTTTAGCGAATTTCACACCTTTGATTTTATATTTAAGGCTCCGGCAGATGTTCTCCACAGTCTCGGAGTTGTCAATCTGAACGGTGATTTCACAATGGAACACTTCTTGTTTGGCTGTTATGTTGAGACCTACCATATTGACTCCGATGTCGTGAGATATGACCTTCGTGATCTCTTCGAGTATGCCTCGACGGTCGATTCCGTCAATGCTGATCGTGGCGAGGAATTTATCAGCAACACCACCCCATTTCGTTGCCACAAGACGCGATCCGAACGAACTTTTGAGACGCATCGCGTTAGTGCAGCTGACCTTGTGCACTACAACCTCCTCGTTCTCATTTACAAAACCGAGGACATCATCACCGGGGATGGGCTGGCAACATGTATCGAGTTTATAATTGGGAGTCTCCTCATCAGGATGAAGGATATAGACTTGCTTGCGGTTAATCGGATTCTTAGGCTCTTCCACCTTTTTTGAGGAGAACGGATTCCGCAATATCTTTGAAAGCAGGGAAGACCTGTTTTTATTAAGATCCTTCAGTTGCTTCGCCGAGAGGTTGATCTCATCGTTGGCGAGCATGAGGTATAGGTCTTCACGCTGGGCGAGATGTAAATTGCCGAGCAGGCGCGTCATGATTTCAGGAGTATTCTCCACACCCTCACGCTCCAAAAATTCATCATATAGCTTTTTACCTCTCTCGGTCAGGTGGCGACGGTCTTTACGCAATATTGCCCGCAACCTGTTCTGAGCCTTGGCGGAATTGCAAAACTGCATCCATTCCGGCTGGGGGGTTTGAGAATCGGACGTTATGATCTCCACCTGGTCTCCCGAATCGAGTTTATAGGATATAGGCACAAGACGGTGGTTGATTTTTCCTGCGATACAATGCGTGCCGAGGTGCGTATGAATCGCGAATGCGAGATCAAGAACAGTCGAACCGGCAGGCAACGTGATCAGGTCTCCTTTGGGGGTGAATACATATATCTCCGCCGAGAAGAGGTTAAGCTTGATAGTGTCAAGGAAATCTATGGCATTCGGTTCCGGGTTGGCGAGGATATCCTTTATGGTGTTCATCCACTTGTCCAGCTCCGTGTCGTCTTCGTGCACACCGGTCTTGTATTTCCAGTGTGCCGCGTAGCCGAGTTCGGCTATCTCGTCCATTTTCCGGCTCCGGATCTGCACCTCTATCCATTTCCCGTCCGGTCCCATTGCCGTGAGGTGTAACGCGCGATAGCCGTTTGCTTTCGGGGTGCTTGTCCAATCGCGAAGCCGCTCGGGATGCACTTTATGACCGTCGGTGAAGAAGGTATATATCTCCCAGCAATGTATCCTTTCGAGGGCATCGTCCTCGTTTTCGAAGATCACACGCACCGCGTATATGTCATATATCTCTTCGAAAGGTATCTTTTTTGTTTCCATCTTATTATAGATGGAATATGCGCTTTTGACCCTTGCTTTTATCTCGTATTTGAATCCTGCCGCATCAAGTTTTTCCCGCACCGGTCCGACAAACTCTTCCACGATTTCCTCGCGGTGTTGCTCTCCCTCGCTTACTTTGGCAATTATTTCTGCGTATTTCTGCGGGTGTTCATATTTGAAAGCGAGATCTTCAAGTTCGTCCTTTATCTTGTATAAACCGAGACGATGGGCGAGCGGGGCATACACATAAAGGGTCTCCCCGGCAATCTTGTATTGCTTTTCCGGACGCATGGATCCCAATGTACGCATATTGTGGAGACGGTCTGCCATTTTTATCAAGACAACACGTATGTCGGTCGACATCGAGAGGAGAAGCTTACGGAAATTTTCCGCCTGGAGCGATGCCTTGTCACCGAATATACCGCCCGAGATTTTTGTTAGACCCTCTACTATGGAGGCTATCTTGGATCCGAAACTTGCCTCTATGTCTTCTTTTGTAAATTCCGTGTCCTCCACCACATCATGAAGCAAAGCGGCACAGATCGACGTGGAGCCGAGACCTAACTCTGATATCACTATCTTCGCCACGGCTATAGGATGGAGGATATATGGCTCACCGCTGCGACGGCGCACCCCCTTGTGTGCCGATTTGGCAAACCGGAAGGCACGTTCGATAATCTCCACCTTCTTGCGGTGGTTGCTTGCGAGATATGCGTTCAGCACATCTTTATAAGCATCTTCTATTATTCGGTCCTCCTCTTCGGGTGATATGTTTTTATTATATTCTGCCATAATCATCTCTCCTGTTTTAAGCAATGGATATTTTGCTGCAGGTGCTGTGCCTGAGGCATAAATAGCTTAATTTACAAAGTTAATAAAAAACATGAATATATAATAAGCTGTTTATGAAAAAATCCCATTGAAATGTCTTCCCTATTTTCTAAAGAGCTCAAGAGCAAACAAAGAAGATTCCCCGACACGGCTTGTATCGGGGAATCTTCTTTATTTTATCCGAGAGTCACGATTAGGAATTATCTGCGACGGCGCTTCTTCGAAGATTTTTTAGAAGAGGATTTTGCCGGAATCTTCAAGGTTTTGCCGGCACGGAGGTTATCGTTTTTCATACCGTTGGCTTTCTTGAGGTCGGCAATGCTGACACCATACTTCTTGGAGATGCTGCTGAGGCTCTCTCCATTCTTTATCTTATGCACTGTAGAAGCCGGTGCCTTAGCTTTAGCATTTGATTTATTCTTAGATGTTGAAGCTTTCTTTGTTGATGATGCAGGCTGATGTGTCTGCTGCTCCCTTACCGGAACGACATTGGCATCCGCCGTCAATGTCTCGCCTTCTCCCACAGAAGATGCAGTGCTGATACGAAGAAGTTGCCCCGTGCGCACAGCATTGCGACGCAGGCTGTTCCAAAATTTTATCTGCTCCGGAGTGACGCCATAGGTTTCGGCAATGGAAGCAAGGGATTCTCCCGGCTTAACTTTGTGAGTAACCGTACGCACCCCCTTTGAGGCGGATGCCGCTGCCACAGGCAGGTCATTATCTTCCGGATCATTATCGGAAACAGACGGAGCCGGGACTTCATTATTTGCCAATAAAGGAGCATCACCGGGTTCCACACTTTCACGACGCGCATATTTATTGGAATCATGAGAAATGATAGCATCCTGACTCATCAGGTATGCATGAACCTGCTGAGAAGGGAGCACAAGCGTATAGGAACGCTCCGCAGATCCGGGAACAATATCTGCACGGAATTGGGGATTAAGAACCCTCAATTCATCAACCGGTATATCCAAAACAGCAGAAATTTGATTGAAATGAACCCGGTCGTTGATCTGCAAGGTGTCTGTCACCAGCGGTTTTGTCGGTATCACCGGACTGATATTATGCTGCGGATAATAATTCATCACATAATTGGCTGCAATAAACATCGGCACATATCCCCTCGTTTCAGGAGTGAGATGATTGTATATCGACCAGAAATCGTGACTCTTAGGATCTCCGCCTGCACGTCTGATAGCTTTATTTACAGCTCCGGGGCCGCAGTTGTAAGCGGCAATTGCAAGACTCCAATCTCCATAAGTGGCATAAAGGTCGCTAAGATACTGTGCCGCTTTTTTCGATGATACGTAGGGATCACGACGCTCATCCACAAGCGAATTGACCTCCATTCCCAATCCCTTGGCGGTAGCGATCATGAATTGCCATAACCCTGTGGCACCGTGCTTCGACACAGCATTGGGGTCAAGTCCGGATTCTATAACGGGAAGGTACTTCAATTCCAATGGCAGTCCCCGTTCTTCCAAAGCCTGCTCAAAGATAGGCATGTAATAATGGCTCAAACCCAACAGCACCGTAACCTGCTCGCGACCACGCTGCGTGTAACGGTCGATATACGAACGCACCACCTGGTTGTAAGGCATCTCTATCACCGTGGGGAGAGCGGCAAGACGTTCGCGTATTGTCTTATCATCATTACGGGTGTCTCCCTCACGACGATAACGGTCATCGGTAGCCATATAATTCTTCATATACCATCCCTCAAGCATCTTGCGCGTATTAGCCTCAAAACTTTCGGGATAGACAATGTTATTGTCCGAGATACTTGTCTTCACATCAAGCACGGTAGACTTTTTACTCTGCGCCGCGACTGTTGACGGGAACGCAACTGTTGCTGCCGCACACAAAAGGATAAAACGGTATATATGATTCTTCATGATTCAATGTCGTTAGGCTCTGGAGCCGTTAGTAAACAATGTGTTAGAAAGTGAAAGCCCAATTGATTCCGAGAGCCGGCTTGCGCGAAGACGGTTGCGTCATCAATATCGGACTCATGTCAAGGGAAAGATTGGGAGATATATCAAAGTGCGCCATTGAAGCGTCGATGTAGGCATCTACCATACACACCAGATAGAGCGCCACAAGACATATGATGCACAGATCGCGGTTACGGCGGAAATAATCGCGGCGACTCTTGAACGTCCGCTTAAGCCATTCGGTATCGAGGTCGCTTTCATTCACTGTGGGAGGAAAAAAATCGAGATAACTCTTGGTATTGGGATCGCTGTCCATAAGGTCACGATAACCCTGCACATAATCCTGATACTGATTATTATTCCAGTTTGTGGCATACCCAAGTCCCATGAAACCACCCACCACTATCGGGAGCTTCCAGTAACGGCGGTTATATATCTGCCCCAAGCCCGGGAACAACGCCGACAACCAGACAGCCCTCTGAGGAGAAGGATTAAAAGGTATTTTTCCGTCGAGTCCATAGGGATAATCGTCTGCCTTAACTTCTGTGGGAGGGATAGAATCGGAGGTTGCCTCCGGGACCTCCACAAGTATCTGGGCATCGGCATAAACCACAGAATCCTGAGGTATAGGCTGTTCCGGCTCAACATCCCGGTTCTCTTCCGGGATAACAATATCTGCATGCGGTATTACGAAGCCTGTGCCGTGTTCCTGTGCCGGACTTAAACTCTGAGCCTTAGCCGAAAACGTGAAATAATCGAATGGGAAAACGAGAAGCATAACCAACGTGAGCACCAACCCGCACTCCACAGGGCGGAGCACAGTGTTCTCACATAAAATATTCTTGATTATTATCTTGATTTTCCTCATCTCAGAAATTTAGAAGTTGTTTAAAAATAAATGTGAATTTGGGGTCGCAAGCTTGGCGCAGATT
>CAMYSW010000039.1:0-12734 GCA_947297425.1 uncultured Porphyromonadaceae bacterium | reverse complement strand
TCTCGTTGGCTCTGATATGTGTATAAGAGAGAGGAGTCGGGAAGAGACTGGAATAATGAGAAATTACAGAAATACTTTTCAGGGAGCATCCTTGCCACCTTACGCAATTCTTCCGGCGGATGTTTCATGGAGCGGGTCATGTCTCTCACGTCACGAGCCACTGACCAGAAAAGTTTTTCAATCTGGGCGCGTGACCGCAGGGAAAGAAGTCCGAGACTGAAACGTTCGAGAGCCTCCTCTCGTATCTGAAGGGCGTCGTGCCAATCTTCAAACACGCTCTGAGGGTCAATCTTGTCCCATATATTATATAGTTCCAGGGCAAGTTCATGCGGATCATCCTCCAATGTGTCATTTTCTGTCCATATCGGGAGACGTGCAGTCTCAAGAACCTGTATGATAAGCACTGAATGATGGGCAGTAAGCGACCTTCCGCTTTCAGTGATTATATTCGGTTGTGGAAGATTATTTTTTACACAGGCATCAACGAGGGATGATACGGAATCGTTTACATATTCCTGAATGGAATAGTTCATAGAGTTTTCGCCTGATGAAGACCGCGTGCCGTCATAATCCACTCCAAGACCGCCGCCTATGTCTACGAAATCAATTTTGAATCCCATCTTGGAAAGTTGCACATAGAATTGCATCGCTTCCCTGAGGGCATTCTTGATACGCCTGATCTTTGTTATCTGACTTCCGATGTGGAAATGAATTAGCTTGAGACAATCTGTCATCTTGTTTTTTTCAAGGAATGACAGGGCATCAAGCAGTTCGGAAGAGTTCAAACCGAATTTACTTACATCTCCTCCCGATTCTTCCCATTTCCCTGAGCCGGAAGACGTAAGTTTGATGCGTATACCGATATTCGGAGAAATGTTAAGGCGTTTTGAAACATCGGAGATGAGTTTGAGTTCGTTTAATTTCTCCACCACCAAGAATATGCGGCGTCCCATCTTCTGCGCCAGAAGTGCAAGTTCTATATAATTCTCATCTTTGTAACCATTGCAGACAATGATGGAATTTTCATGGGTATTGACAGCCAACACGGCGTGTAATTCCGGCTTGGAACCGGCTTCAAGACCGATATTATACTTGTTGCCGTGGCTGACAATTTCTTCAACTACGGGACGCATCTGATTCACCTTTATCGGATAGACGATAAAGTTCTTTCCTTCATATTGATATTCTTCTGCGGCTTTGTGAAAACAATTCGATATTTTACGGATCCTGTCGTCGAGAATATCCGGAAACCGGAGCAACAACGGAGCGTCGATGTCTCGAAGCTGCAACGTGTCCATCACTTCCTTCAAGTCGATAGAGGGGCCTCCCTCCTTAGGCGTGACTTGGGCGTGACCTTGCTCGTTGATGGAAAAATATTTGAGACCCCAGCCTGGAACATTATAAGTTTCTGCGGAATCTTCGATGCGCCATTTTCTCATTTCTTAAATGTCATTTTATTAGATAACAGCCGTATATGGCGACTGTATCTCTTTTTTAGTGTAATTTTAAAAAAAATTAAGCTGTAAATTCGTTTTTACGTCCAAGAAGCTCGAAGCGCTCTACAATAATTTCTGTTTTGCGCCGACGTATTTTCATGCGGTCTTCGTATTCTCTTGTCCGAAGTTTGCCTTCGACATAGAGCCGTGTGCCTTTACGTATGTATTTTTCCGCAATTTCAGCATTCTTACCTCCCATCACCAATGAATGCCATTCTGTCACTTCTGCAGTTGAATTGATGTAACGTTCGTTGGTGGCAAGCGACAAGAAAGCTACCGGATGATCTTTTTCCGGATACCTAATTTCCGGATCTGATCCTACATATCCGAGAAGAATAACTTTATTGACTGACATACTCTAAAAATCTGATGCCTTTAGGGCGAGTCCGGTTTTTTCATGCAACCCGAAAAGGAGATTCATAATATGCACCGCTTCTCCTGCTCCGCCACGCATTCGGGGATCCGCCACCGCCTCGATGTTCAGAGTGGTGTCGTTAGTTTTTTGAAGAGACAGCACGCATTTGTCTGTGCCGCATACTTCTTTCTCCGAAACTGAATGTGAAACCGGGAACGCGAAATTATGGTCATCATACATTTCATATATCTCATTAATCTGATCTATGGTGACAGGGCATGAGAGAGAAATATTTGCTCTCATGAAGCGTTTGCCTTCAGATTCAACAAATTCAATATCAAGGTTATTTGCAAAGCTTAATTGCGTCTGAGACAATGTGCTGATTATTTCTTTTTTTGCGTTTCCGTTATCAACGGAGAGTATGTCTTCGGGGGCATTGACTTTTACTTTAAGAGAATCGTTGAGTAGCATGTGTAACGCCAATGGATATAATGCCGTCAGCACGACGGATGCCAAAGGGGAGGGGACTATGGCTGACACGGCGCCCCTTACTAATGATTTCCTGTTTATTTCTGGCAGCCCGTATACTATTCCGAGACGTTCCGTGTCAAGATTCGGTAAAGGACGCATGAGGATTGTCCGGATGTCGGGACGTGCAAGCTGCAATGCTGAAAACTCAGCAGCCGTCATGGAGTTTCCGCATACGAAAATCACGGAGCAATCCGGTGTCATGGAGAGTGGACCTGAGAAATTCATTCTCAATTCTCCGATAAGTCCATGATGAACGGTTGTAACAGACAGCCCTTCACGTCCGGGAGCGGAAACCGTGGTTATAACCACCTCCGGATGATTCACCAGGATTCGCAGTAATTCTCCTGCTTCCGGGGCATCGGCACCCGTAATAGCTACTTTGATCATTTCCTTATTTTAGGTTTAGAATGATGGAATCTTCTGGTCAAGAGGCAAGAGCCGTGAGAAAATAGCCCTTGCCTTTTCATGACTCACATCTTCGCGTAATATCGCTATAATCGTATCTGATCCGGGTATAGTGCCGAGGATCTCGGGAGCGTTGCTCATATCGATGTCGTATGCAAGTCCTGCTGCATATCCGTTTCGAGTTTTTATCACAGCCACATTGTTTGAGAATGTGAGCGATATGAACCCGCTTTGATAGTTGGCGTTGATTGGTAACTGACCGCGGGCAAGGAGCTTATCCTTCAGGGAATTGCTATCGGGGAGGATATACATGTATCCCCCTCTGTCAGTAGGAATCTTAGTGGTCTTAAGCATCTTGAGGTCGCGTGAAAGCGTAGCCTGCGTCACTGTGTAGCCGGCTTCCTCAAGCAATCGGGCAAGTTCTTCCTGGCTACCGATGCATTTGTTCTTAATAAGATCAACCATCAATTCCACTCTCTGCTTTCGATTCTTCATAAGACTATTTATAAATTGTGTGACAAAGAAGCCGTTAAAAAACAAAAGTGATCCTTATTTCCGACGGCTTCTAAGATACTCCAAAAGTTAATACATCTAAATTTAAATATACACTTACTGTTGCAAATATAAATAAATTTTATGAAAAATCTATTATTTTTGAATAATTTTTTAATTATTCAATTTGCTCACTCTTCGTATGTGTGGTGCTCTAAAGTGTCGATTTGTGATTTCAGGCGTGCAGCTTCTTCATAATCTTCTCTTTCCGCAGCCTGTTGCATGCGCTTCCTTAGATCTTCCAATGATTTTTTTGAGATTTTTAAATTGCTGTCTTTATCAGTGTTTAGAGAGTCTGTTGTAGCAGGAGCCATAAGGTCCGGGTTCTTTTCTTGTTCATCTTGATCGAATCCTGCTTCGTCAAGCACTTCTGCAGATGTGTATATCGGTGCATCTGCGCGGATTGCAAGGGCGATGGCATCGGATGAACGGGAGTCTATGGTATGTATGTTCGTGCCGTCTGTGAAAATCAAGTCGGCAGCGAAGACTCCTGACGGCAGACGACGTATTTCAATCTCCTTTAGCCGGATTCCAAACTCTTCCATGAAATTCATCATCATATCGTGGGTGAGCGGACGCGGAGTGACAACTTCCTGCAATTTGCATTCAATTGCCTGCGCTTCCGGATAACCGATTATAATCGGTATGCGTCGTGTGCCTCCTGCTTGACGGAGGATAACGGCGTATACGCCTGATTCTATCTGATTGTAGGTTATACCTATCAATTCTAATCTATATCTTTCCATTTTTTTAAGATTATGGCAGAAGAAAACAAATGAATTAAACAAGTTCTGCGTATGGTTGTATAGCGTTTCAGAGGGTATCGTTTCAGAGTCGCTTTTTCCCTTTTGACGGAAGCGATATCATTCCGGAGCCGAGACATAGTTTGCGGTCGGGTGTATAAATGATTGCAAATTGTCCGGGCGCTATTCCCTGAATATCGGTTTCGGAATTGATGACATATGACCCGTCAGGATTCTTTAAAATCATGCCGCTGTAAAATTCCGGGGAATGTCTGGTCTTAAAGGCTATTCCGGTTGAAATCTCCGATCCGTTGAAGGGGGACTCAGTGATCCAATGCATCTCTTCGATTGAAATGTCCCTGCCATATTGTTTGCGGGTGTCGAATCCGTTCGATACATATATAACGTTGTCTCGCACGTTTTTCTTTACAACATACCAGGGTCCGCCACTTAGTCCGAGCCCTTTGCGCTGTCCTATAGTGTAGAACCAGTATCCTTTATGTATGCCTATTTTCTTGCCGGTTTCTATTTCTATCACCGGTCCTTCTTTTGTACCCAGGTGACGTTCTATGAAATCTGAATAGTCTATTTTCCCGAGGAAACATATTCCCTGGGAGTCTTTCCTTGAGGCGTTAGGCAGTTTTGCTTCTGCCGCCCTCCGTCTAACTTCCGCTTTGGGAAGTTCACCGAGCGGGAATAGGAGGTGCGACAACTGTTCATATGAGATCTGCGCAAGGAAATCTGTCTGGTCTTTTACCGGGTCTGCCGCCGTTGCGAGGAAATATTTATCGTCTTTCTTCACAATTGATGCGTAGTGTCCTGTCGCTGTCTTGTCAAAGTCCTTGCCCCAACGCTCTTCGAAGAAACCGAACTTGATAAGCTTGTTGCACATCATGTCGGGATGAGGGGTCAGACCCTCCTTGACGGTGCGCAATGTATATGCCATTACATGATCCCAATATTCTTCATGCAGGGAAACCACCTTTAGCGGAAGGTCATATTTCTTTGCAATGAGCGTGCACATCTCAATGTCTTCCTCAGCAGAGCAGTCTCCTTCTCCATTGTCCATGCCTATCCTTATGTAAAAGAGATGCAGGTCATGTCCTTGTCTGTAAAGAGTGTCAACAACCACTGCGCTGTCTACTCCTCCTGAAACCAATACTGCTATCTTCATACTTCCTCAAGTTCTGATTCACTGTGATTGTTGGTGTGTATGAAATGGAGCGACAAGAAATAATCTACAGAGATCTTTCCCGGTCCAACAAGCATTATGAAGAAATATATGCCAAGAAACATGATGGGCACGTATCCCTGTTGTGACCAGCTCAGCATATACGGAGCTTCGTGCACGAGTTCATGGAGAATATAATATTCCGCCACTATCATCGCCACGAAAGGAGGTATGGTCATGATCCTTGTCATGAATCCTGCCATGATGAAGAACGAACATCCGATTTCGATCGCTATCATCAATATGAGTATAGCTTTCGGATCAATTCCCATGATAGACGGGAAGATAGCCTCGGCTACATCGAAATTATATAATTGCCGGATTCCGAACTGCATCATCATGATTCCCACGAAGAGGCGTAGGAAAAGCCGTCCCATGTTGGTGTAGGAATATCCGGTTGTGCGTATGTATATCTTTTTCAAAGAACTCATCATAAGGCGAAGAATCTTACAGATATCGATTAATTTTTATTACTTATATATCACTTGTACGGTAAAGGATAATTCTTTTATTTTACGGTGTCTTGTTGCAGGGCAAGTGCTTTTGCCTGATCCACGGTTATGTTTTTGGCAACTATCTTGCCGTCTTTACCGATGACATAAAAGGAAGGGGTGGCACGTATGTCGAGTATCTCCGACACATTGTCCGAACCTCCGACAACCCAGTTGGAGGGGTATTCGCCAAGCGTTGTCTGCCATCCCTCCAATGGATCGGGAACTATAAAGAGAACGTTTACCAGACCGCGGTCTACCAGCGATGTGAATTTCATGTCAGTTTCCATCTTTAGCTTGGCATGTCTGCAGTCATCACAGTCGGGATCTCCAAATTCAATTATGGTGAAGACTCCGATAGGCTGGAACTTGCCGGGATTTCCGGTAGGGGTGGTGAAATCGAAAGATGGAGGTATTTCCCCGATCATTGAGTTCTTAAGCTGTGTCAGCTGTCGCTTATAGCGTATTTTCCGGGCATCTGATATTTTCTTGTTCTTTAAGAATGTTTCAACAAACTTGATATAGACCTCGTCGATCCATATTTTTGCGCGTTGCCCGTAAAGGCTTTCCTCAGCAGCTTTTGTGAATTGCAGCAGCAGAGTCGGGTTCTTTGAAATTTGAGACAGCATATTGTCTACGGCTTTATCCACCTCAACCTTGTCTGCCCATTGCATTGGAAGTGTGAAAACCCTGAAGGCGTCGTTAAGTGCCGATTGATTCACAGCATCCTTCTTTTTGAAATCCATTTTATCCCAAAAATGCTGCATTAGCCAATTGCTTTTATCGGTAAGTGATACTATTTCTTCCGGAGCAACCGGATATTCGAATAATGGTTCTATCTCGATAATTTCTGCATTCAGGCGCACCGGAGACAATATCGTCATTATGAACGCCATGCTCAAAAGGGCACGTTGAAAATATTTTTTAATCATTTTGTCACTATATTTATATCATTAACGTTTGAACGTTTTTTTTATTTAGACAATGAGAGTGTTTTCATTGGGATCATTCATCAAGATACTGTTTTATTCCATTTGTCCATGACTTATAACCGGGACCAGTAAGATGCAGCCCGTCGTTGGTGTATCTGCGGTTTAATTTACCGTTTTTATCAGCTAAAAATTGCCATAGGTCAATATATGTCAATCCGTTTTTTTCTGCAATTTCCTTTATGCGTTTGTTAAATTCAACAATGGTTGATTCTTTGCCTTTTAAGTTCTTGTAGACTCCGTAATCATTGTTGATTGGCATGATGCTCTGAAGATACAGCTTTGTTTCCGGAGAGCGGCGTATAATCTCGTTGACCAGCGTTTCATATCTCCTTGCAAGTTTGTCTACGCTTAGACCGTGGGAAACATCATTTATGCCGATAAGTAGAAATATTTTTTTCGGATGCCCTTTCAATACCTGGTCAAGCCGCTTTTGCACTCCGGGTATTATGTCGGACCGGATACCCCGGTTCTTGACATCTTCGCGCTTGAATAGCTCTTCGAAATTGCCCCCATCCGTGATAGAGTTGCCAAGGAATATTATGTCATTTTCCGTGACAGGCAAATGATCGAAAAGTGATACCCTCTGATCCCAATATTTGTCGGCTTTGACGGCGAAAGAGACAGATATAAGGAGAAATGCCAAATATAGTTTTGTATTAAAGTTTTTCATTTTAAAGTGCATATTTATTCTCGTCGGTATGATACTTTATTAGTCCGGGTATGGGACTCGCTACGATATTGCCAATCTTTATGCCAAGATCGTTTCCGATTTCTTCGAGTATTCCGGAAAAATTTGCGGCAATAGAGCCGATGAAGTTTACCGGCACTTCGGCTGCTGGATGATACGGGATAATGTTTCTCTTGAAGAAACATAAAAATGTTTCTTTCGTAATTTCAAGCATGTACGGATGGTTAAGACGCTCCTTTATGAAAGGCACGAAGGAGGCAAGAAACTTGTTGGGACCCGGGCTGCGGTATGTTTTTCGGATCACATCGTCTTTAGTAAGTCCAGTTTCTTTGACAAAGTCCGTAATAATCTCCTTGGGTGCGATCCCTTTGAAAACATCTCCGATAAGCCGCTTCCCTAATGCCGTGCCGCTTCCTTCATCTCCAAGGATATATCCGAGCGGCGCGATATTGGCTATTATAGACTCTCCGTCGAACAAGGCGGAATTTGAGCCTGTGCCAAGTATGCAGGCTATTCCTGTGTCTTTGCCTAATAGTGCCCGGCATGCAGCCAACATGTCGGATTCAACATGGACAATAGCGGATTTCCATGCGGATTCGATTGCAGACTTTATGCGTGTGCATATTTCGGTGGTGGCACATCCCGCGCCATAATAGTGGATTAGGGAGATTGTGTATTCTGGATTTATATTGGCGCTTATTCCCTGGAAATATGTTTCGGCATCTGTCCCTGATATATGGGCAGCATTAATACCATCGGTTTTAAAAGTTGTGATGATATTGCCGATAGGATTGATAAGGCACCATTCCACTTTGGTTGAACCTCCGTCTGCAATCAATATGTATTCCGTTTTTTGCATTTCTCACAAAGTTAGCGTAAAAAGGGGATATACGCAAAAAAAGCCGTCGGAATTTCCGACGGCTCAAATATTCAGGTATTGATAAATCAGAAGCCATAATCATAATCATTGTAACCGATTACGTGACGGAGCTGCGGGTCTGCTTGTGTGCGGAGGTCTGTCAGCATATTGTTGTTGGTTACGTTTACGAAGCGGAGCATCGGGTCAAACGATACGTCGAGTGTGATAAGCTGGTTGTTTGCCGCGTTAACTCTCTGCAAGAAGTTCATGCCCGAGAGCGAGAGGTAAGTGAGGTCATTCCACTCAACATTTACGAAGGCAAGATTCTGGGCATCTTCAACGGAGAAGGAGGTGAGGTCATTGTAGGGAGCCCAGATTTCGTTGATTGTCTTGCATCCTTTCACTGTAAGGGCAGCCATGTGGTTGTCGGAGCATAGCAATGTTTCTATTGCAGGAAGGTCCTGAATGTAAAGTTTTGCTATCTTATTGGAGTTCACATTTAGGTTCTCCAGTTTTACAAGTCCGGCAAGTGTCACGTTTGCCAGATCATTAAAGGCTGCGTAGAGCGATTTAAGGTTCTGGCAACCTGTTACGTTGAGAGCCTGCAGGTTGTTGCTCATTACATTGAGATATTCCAGATTGACAGCATTTGAAACGTCAAGCGCTTCAAGCATGTTTCCTGATACGTTGAATTTCTGGAGTAATGGAACAGACCCGAGGTCGAAGTCCGCAAGGCGGTTCTTGTTAACCTTGATCATCTGAACCTGAGGGCAACCGGTGATTGTCATTGTGTGGATTCTGTTCTTACCCGCATATATTTCAACAAGAGCCGGGTTATTGTTGAGTGTCAGGCTTGTGATCTTGTTGTTTGAAACATCCACTTTCTTTAAGGCGGTAAAACCTGAGAGGTCCAATGTGCCTGCAAGGTCTTTGCCTTTGAAGTCTATTTCAGTGACGTGACCATTCTCTACTTTAACTCCGGGGCATGCTGCTACGTTGTTGCCGACCATGCGTAGTGCCTCTGCATTGTTACCACCTTTTGCCGCAGTCTGGGAGAGGAATGTCTGAAGCGACTTGGCTTCGTTTTTACTGATTTTCTGAGCCCATGCACACGAAAGTGTCATGATGGCTGCCATGAATAATACTGTTCTTTTCATAACGCTAAATGTTTAATTATAACCTTTTTTATTTTCCATAGTATGAAAATCGGCTTTAGGAAAACAGATTGTTTTGTGTCTTTCATTATTAATTCTTGTTGTCAACCTTAGTTTCCCGCTGATTTTATTCTTATAACATCTGTAGCTAAATATAGTTTAACTTAATTAAGTATATTTTGTCGAAAAATTATTTTTATTTCACAAATCATTTCTACAGGAGGAGTAATATGTAGGGCATGTGTATATGTGTATAAAATATGAAATTTTAATTATGAAATGGTGAGCAAAACATATAGGAATTTGTTATGAGTATTAAAACTATGTCCGGGATGTCTGATATTTCCCGGTAATATTTATGACTTCTTGCTTATGACTATTTTAAATATAATACTTGTGGTTATGCTCTTGTTGGCGATGGTGGTGATCCTGCTTGGAATCGGTCATCTTTCATCAGGTCAGTTTGATACCGATAGCTCTGACATTGCTAAATTGAGGGATGACGTGGATAATAGGGAGGATGTAATTTCCAAGGGTAGCAGTTTCCATGAGTTTTTATCGGGAACACGTCAGAAGCTTCATAAAAGATAGACATAATGAAGGGACTGAAGAAAATATTGCGTTTTTTGATTCCACTGGTTTTCTCAGTTCTCCTTATAATGTGGCTTTTCAGGAGGGTTGATTTTCACCGGGTATTGGAAATAATTCACGGGAATGTAAGTTACCCGTGGCTTTTTCTGGTCATGATTATAGTGGTTGTGTCGCATTGTATCCGAGGCATAAGGTGGGGATATCAACTTCGTGCGGCAGGGGCAGGTGAAGTTTCGTCGATGGCGCTATGTTGCTCAATTTTTGGAGCATATTCTTTAAATCTGATTATTCCCTATATGGGAGAGGCGTGGCGTATAATCTATATTGCAAAAAGGCAGAAGGTTCCAGTCTCTACGGTGCTTGGCACGGATATGGGCGACCGCATTTCAGACGCAATAGTGGTTGTCTTCCTTTTTTTAGTGGCAATGGCTGTCGGACATTCATATATTGGTACATTCTTGGATCGTTATAAAGTAGGGAAGAAGTTACTTGATGTTGTTTATGATCCATGGATGTGGATAGGAACCGGTATAGTTGTCGTATCTATTGTAACAATATTGTATTTTCTACGGAAGAGGAGCTGGGTGAATTCGCTTTTAATCTCACTAAAGAGGATATGGATAGGATTCAAAGTTTTATTCACCATGAAAGGGCGTTGGGCGTATCTTTGGCTCACACTTGGCATATGGGTGTGTTATTATCTTGAAACATACATAGGGTTCATGGCATTCCCTTTTACCCGCAATCTCATTTCTCAGTCGGGCATGGCATGGGGACTGTTGCCGGGGCTTATATCTTTTGTGTTTGGTTCGATGAGTATTGCAATTCCCAGCAATGGCGGGCTTGGACCATGGAATCTTGCAGTGATGTTCGCCCTTTCGCTTTTTGGTATTCCGAATGCGGAGGGGGCGGCATTTTCATTGGTGGTTTGGAGTGCAGTTTCATTGACATTAGTAATCCTTGGAATATATACACTATGTTATGTGTCTGTTTCACGTGCGCATGTCACTGATGGCAGATAGACTTGAATCAAGTTTTTAAGATAAACTTTAGTGGACTCATAGTTGTTACTTAATAAATGTTAATGATGACGGTGACAATAATTGTTGTTGCCATCGCCACAAATAAAGGAACCTTATCAAAATTTAGATTATTATGCATTTCACACCTAAAGAACAGGACAAGCTTACCCTTCTGATGGTTGGCATGATCGCGGAGCGACGCTTGCAGAAAGGGCTTAAGTTGAATTATCCCGAGGCTGTAGCTTATATAACGAGTGCAGCTCTCGAAGGAGCGAGAGAGGGAAAGACCGTTGAAGAGGTTATGCACGACGCAAGTCAGGCATTAACGAAAGATCAGGTGATGCCCGGTGTTGCGGACATGATAAAACTTCTACAGGTTGAGGCTGTGTTTACGGACGGCTCTCGACTTATTTCGATTCATCATCCTATAAAATAGGGTGGTGTTATGTGTTTAATGGCAGTTCCGTATGGAATATGCAGAGGTAATTACACCAATAATAAAAAATACTATGGATCAGAATAAAAACACACCTCAGGAAACTTATTCAGAACCTGATGGAATTTTCTCCGGAAAGCCGGATATTGCTTATCCTAACACGCCCGGTTTCGCCCCTAAGGATTATGTTCCTGTCGGCGGCGTGATTCTTGCCGAAACCCCGATAGAATATAATGCCAATCGACGCACTGTCAAGATCACGGTGCGTAATACAGGTGATCGTCCAATTCAGGTTGGTTCTCATTTTCATTTTTTCGAGGTCAATCGTTATCTTGAATTTGATCGTCCGAAAGCTTATGGATGTCATCTTAATATCCCTGCCACTACTGCAATTCGTTTTGAACCGGGCGAAGAAAAGGAGGTTGAGGTCGTCACTTATGCTGGCAAACGCCGTGTGATCGGTTTTGATGATTTGGTCAATGGATACACAGGTCTTGAAGACACGCCGACTTATTACCCCAAACGTACTGAAGCTATTCGCCGTCTTGGAGAATATGGATATAAGACAGTCTCCGAAGAAGAATCGGAAGCTGAGTATACAGATAACCAACAAAAAAAATAATTGCCATGGCTACTATATCAAGACAAGAAAACAATATGCTCTTCGGTCCTACCGTAGGAGATAAAATAAGGCTCGGCAACACCGACCTGTATGTAGAGATAGAAAAAGACCTCCGCGTTTTTGGAGATGAAGCTGTATATGGCGGCGGAAAAACCCTAAGGGACGGTATGGGACTTGCTAACGAATGTTCCACCGGAGCAGGAAGTCTTGATCTCGTGATAACGAATGTCACGATTATCGATCCTGTTCTGGGCGTGGTTAAAGCAGACGTGGGTATCAAGGATGGCAAGATTGCCGGAATAGGAAAAGCAGGAAACCCCAATGTGATGCAGGGAGTGTCACCGGATCTTGTGACTGGCCCTTCGACAGATGCTATTTCCGGTGAGCATTTGATATTGACAGCAGCCGGTATTGACGGTCATGTTCATATGTGCGCCCCGCAGCAGGCATATGATGCTTTGTCGAATGGTATTACCACTCTTGTTGGAGGAGGTGTCGGTCCTACGGATGGCACAAATGGAACTACCATCACAGCCGGAGCTTGGAGTCTTGAGAGGATGTTACAG
>CAMYSW010000038.1:0-12919 GCA_947297425.1 uncultured Porphyromonadaceae bacterium | reverse complement strand
ATACAATGCATGGAACACGGTAGAAAACGGAGACATCCGGAAAGTTCCCGGTGTAGCCACCTCTCCGAGTATGTCAACCTGAATAGTGCGCACCTGCCCCAATGTCACCTGAATATCGGTCTGGGCATCCGCCATTCCGGCATACTTGCGTGAAAAAGCGCTCTTGATATGTTTATTGGCATCACTGATAGTCAATCCGTTAAGATATACCGGACCGATCTGAGAGATCATGATACTCCCTTCCGGAGAGATAGTCTGACGCATATGGTCTTCAGATGTGCCCCATATGTCTATTATGACCTCATCGCCCGGACCGAGACGATAATTCTGTGGAGTGGCGAGATTCTCACTCGGCTCGAAAGTAAGTGATTTTGAATTGAACACCTGATGACCATATATCTTACGCGACGGCTCCAACAGATCTTTCTGTTCAGAATCCTGATCTTCAAGTTCGCGAGTCATATTGTCCATCGCAGACAAAGAGATATCTTCCATCGGATTGTGCATCCTCTCCTTGTCAGCTGCTTCCACAGTTTTCTTGGTGGTCCTGTTTTCGCTTTGTTGAGCCTCGAATTTTGCCCTGATGCGTTTTGCCTGTTCCGGAGTAACCCCTTTTGCAAGAAGTTCCTTACCTATTTGTTGCTCTGTTTTCCCGGCAGCCGTCTGCTGCTTGATATAGTCAATTACCTGCTGGTCAGTCATGGCAAACGCCACCAGCGAGAACAGCATAAAGAATGACAATAAAACGTGCTTCGATTTCATCTAATTCACTTTAAAAAGCCGTTAAACTATTTTCGACATCAGTCCGAAAACCGCCGGATTACAACGGAAACATACCCGGCATAAAACTTGCGCAAATTTAATAAAAAAGATTATCTTTTACAAAAACTTTAACTACCTTTGTATCGAACTTGTGCAAACGTATATACGAATGTTAAAACAAGTTCGCCTCACTGCTGAAAGCGAAAAGATGCGAATATTATTTTTCGGTGACTATTCCAACCTGCATGCCTGTCTTGCCCGCGAGCTGCAAAAGCGCGGACATGAAGTGACTGTCATTTCAGACGGAGGCAGATACATGGACACCCGAAAAGACATCTTGCTTGACCGTCAACCGGGCAAACTCGGTGCCGTAAAATATCTTTACAGGCTTTTAAGGCTGGTTCCCCGCCTTAAGGGCTATGATGTTGTCCAGATCATAAACCCGCATTTCCTGTCCCTGCGTCCTCAAAAAATCAAATATTTCTTCGACATACTGAGACGAAACAACAGGAGCCTATTCCTGACCCTTGCCGGTGATGATTATTATTTCGTCAAGGCTTGCTTAGATGGCAAGACTTTCAAATTCTCGGAATTTGAAGTCAACGGCAATCCGACTGAGTTTGAACTTAAAACCCACAGGGCGGCAGCATGGACCGGGGCAGGGATGAAAGAATATTGCGATTACGTTTATCACAACATAGACGGAGCAATGGCGGTGTTGCCGGAATACGACATTGCTGCCCGTCCTCTTTTAGGGGAAAGGGTTGCCTTCACCAATATCCCCATAGACCTGACAGACCTAAACCCCTCCCCCTTTGACCTTTCTGAAAAAATCAACTTCTTCATCGGCATGCGAGCAGGCATGGAGATTCAGAAAGGCACCGCAAAACTTCTCGACATATGCCGGCAACTGGAAAAGGAGATGCCAGACAAGTGCTCCGTCACATGCGTGCGTAATCTCCCCCTTGCAGAATACCTCCGCAAGATGAGGGAAAGTCATATTGTCCTTGATCAATTGTATTCATATTCCCCCGGCACCAACGGATTTCAGGCGATGGCTCTCGGAAGGGTTGCCGCAACAGGTGCCCAGCCTGAGTTTTACCGATATATCAACGAGCCGGATCTTGGAGCAATAATCCCGTTATCCCCCCTGATATCGGATAATGAATGGAAGGAAAAATTCAGACAAATGATATTTGACCCCTCATCTCTGAGAAAGATGGCGCAGGAGGGACGAAGGATAGTGGAAAAGCACAACGATGTCAAGATTGTAGCCAACAAATTCGAGCTGCATTGGAATCAGATCCTGAAATAAGTTCACCATGCAGGACAATACGGACATAAACCGGATACCTTTCCGCAGGGAAACCATACCGAACATGAAACGGAGATGCCTGAACCATGATTACAGGTCAGTCTCCTATTATATGATAACCCTCGCCAAGAATCCCGCTTTCCCGCATTTATTCTGCCGCATTTTCGACTCTCGGAAAGAGAAGCCGGACTTCACGGCTGCACGTAAACGTTCCACAGAAATATCTCCCGGCATCAAAAGAATCCTAATACCCGAAAACGGGTCTGAGCCTTCGGTCGAGCTTTCCGATGCTGGAGCCTTAATGCGCATGGGATTTCGCGATTTTTTCAAGATCCATACGGCAATTTTGCTCAAAAAGATTGTGGTGATGCCGGATCATGTGCATTTCATAATACATGCCCGAGAATATCTCCCTGATCATTTGGGGCACTATATCGGTCTCTTGAAAGTGACATGTACCCGCTGTGTATGCGACATGTTCGGATATCCCGACAATCACACCGCAGCGCCATTCTCCATATTCGAAGAAAACTACCACGACAGGATTATACGAACCAGCGAAATGCTTGAGACAGAACGTCGCTATCTCGATGACAATCCCCGCCGTTATTTCTTGCGCAAGATCCATCCCGAGTATTTCCACTCTCCGGTCAAAATCACCATCGGTGAGCACCAATACGCAGCCTTCGGCAATATATTACTCCTCAAGAAGATTCATCATGAAGCCATTATAGTCAGCAGTAAATATTCCGCCCAGCGGCTATCGGAATTAGAGGCAGGTTGGAAAGAGGCAGCAAGGGAAAACAAGGCATTGGTCTCCCCGTTCATAAGCAAAGCCGAGAAATCGCTAAGGGAAGAAATCCTGAATTTATCGGGCAATATAATAGAAATCCTTGACAACGGCTTCCCGGAGAGATACAAACCGGCAGGCAGAAATTTCGACTTATGCCTGGAAGGAAGGCTTTTACAAATCGCCCCGCTTACCTACAACACATCAAAAATCCCCATGACCCGCAAAAAGGCATTAGAATTAAATGACACAGCAAGAAAATTCGCCTCTCTCGCCCACACCCCCGCCATCATGAAAGTCAGCAAGCTTTGAGCCGGGATTTGCCCCGCATTCATCCGGCTTAAAAGCCGAATCCGGCCCTGCATCCATCCGGCTCAAAAGCCGAATCCGGCCCTGCATTCATCCGGCTTAAAAGCCGGAAACAGAAGCTCGGGCAAAGCCCGAGAATAAACACACCCCAAATATCCAACCAGCCGAAATTCAGCAATCGGCTCGCAAAGCCGGCTTTGCCGGCTCTTCTGTTCTCGGCTTAAGGAGCCGAGTTAGAAGTAAAGAGCCGAATTAAAAGCAGGGAGCTGAGTTGAGAACAGCTCCCTAAGCCGGATTCTTAATGATTAAACAAGAGACCGCTTATTTAATTGAAAAAATTTAGCTAAATTTGCAGATAATGAAGCGATTTAAATTAATGAAATGGGAAAGGAAAATCAAGAGACGAGGCTTCAGGTATTAATCTGCACTTTGGGAGAAGTAGGAATCAGACGCATTATCGCGGCTGATCACCCGCATGTGCCCGGTGTCGAATACCTCGTCAGCTGGCAATTGCCGGATATGGACATCCGAATCCCCGAAGAACTGAAACGCCCTGATTTCAATATAATCAAAAACAGAACCCGGGGACTCTCTAAAAATCGCAACCTCGCCATCGAAGCAGCCTCTGCTCCGCTATGTCTGATTTCCGACGATGACGTAACCTATTCTAAGGAAGGACTAAATACCGTCATAGACTGTTTCAACAAAAATCCGGAAAATGACATTCTGACATTCAGATACGAATCAAGATCCGATAAAAAATACTATCCGTCTTTCCCGTTCTACCTGTCTTCACCACCGAAAGGATATTATGTATCCTCGATCGAGATCGCATTCAGGAGAGAAAAGATCATGAACAAAATTAGGTTTAATGAGGATTTCGGTATTGGCGCAAGATTCTCATCCGGCGAAGAAGAAATCTTCATTCACGATGCATTGAAAGCCGGTATCAGAGGGAAATTCATCCCCATCTCCATTGCCACGCACGATTCGCCCTCAACCTCCACACGGCTTGCTTCCGATCCTGCCTTCATACGGACCAAAGGTGCCGTATTCGCGCACACTCATCCGTGGTCCTGGCCATTGAGGATGATGTCTCATGCGTGGAGAAACAGCCGTGTCGCAAACGGCATCACAACATTCACATACATAAAATCCTGGTTATATGGCGCATTCTCAAAATAGAAACATACATGCCGCAAGCTTTCTGCCTGTCCTGATGATAGCATTTATCGGTGCGGCATACGCCCTAATGGGCTTCTTCATGCCTCCATTAGGCGATGATCTCGGATTTTATCATTCATTTGCCGAACAGAATGACTGCTGGTATTCCTTTCCCCGCTCCATGTATCGCCACTGGCTCTGGGGCAACGCAAGATTTGCCGACATGATCACTCCGGTCGGACTCAACTTTATGCCTCAGTGGCTCCGTTCAATTTCTAACGGCATAGTCACCGCAGTGTTGTTTTACATTATAGTCAAGCTCTCTTTAAAGAGACCACGCACTGAATATTTCCTATCAGCAATCATTATTTCCTTAGCGGCAATCACGTTTCGATGGGATGCCATATGGATGGAGTTTTGCGCAACATACAACTATGTATGGGGAGCGACATTCATATTGTCGGCAGTTTACGTGATCACCAAAACAGAAGGCTGGATAGCCACTTATTGGCGCTGGCTATTGATCCCGTTCTGCTTCATTGCCGCTGCAATGCATGAGGCTGCGGGCATGCCGATGGCAATAGGTATGACTGCCTACATTATTTCATCCGGATTCTACAAACGCCGGGACTTCGCCGGCAAGTTGATGACACTTGCCTTCATTGCCGGAGGAATATTCACTCTCACCTCTCCTGCGTCATATTCGAGGGTAGGAAGCATGCTGCAACCTGAACCACCCTTAGAAATGCTTGCGTTTTCTGCAGGATATGTGGTGATATTATTCATAGCCATAATATGTCTTTTCATTTGGAACCGGAATCTATTGAAATCTCTGATACGCACTTCATGGATAGCCTTTGCCGTGGCGGCAGTATTCTCCACGGGGTTCATGCTGATAAGCCAATATGGAGGGAGGACAGGCTGGTTCGCCCAGATATTTGCCTTGATTGCAATATTTCAAATCATATCACGACTGAATATAACCATCCCTAAATGCATATCGGTCAGCTTATCCCTTTTACTTTGCGCGGCAACATTGTTTCATTATTCCACACTTGTATATTGGCAAATAAAACTCGGCGTAGAGACATACAAAGCTATCGGATTATATAAGGAATCAAGCGACGGAATCATTTTCATGGATTACACGAACGAACCCGATCTCCCATGGTATCTTCTGAGAAAGACCCATGGAGTTCCCGATGACGATGATTCATATTACAGATACCGCATGAGCAAGCATTACGGCAACGGAAAACAATTGGTGATACTTCCGGCAGCGGCTAAAGATATTGACTGGAGCGAATTTAACGGCACGAGACATTTCGGTGACCGGATCATATCCGACCATCCATTTTCCGGCTCATATATAGACATGATCGTGGAAATCTTCCCTCGCACCATGGTCAAGATCCGAGGCAAAGAATACATTGAAACCGGATTCAACATTAAAGGCCGGCGTTTCTTCCTATATTCACCCGTTGACAGAGACCCCGGAGAAAAATGAGAAAAACAGACATTCAGGCTTTATTGAGAAAGCATAGTTTACCGATATTCTATATAATATGCTATCTGTTCCTTCTGTTTGAATGGATCTGGTTCACTCAATCCATAGGAGGTATGGGGGCAAAGTTTATTGTAACAGTCGCCAAAGGCATTGGAGACTGTGCCGCCTTATTTATAGTATATTGGCTATTGCCTCCAAAGAAAGCCTGGCTATTATTAATAATGATATGGATGATTTCCGTCTTCTTTCTTTTCAATGAATGGCATTGCAGGTTCTGGGGAGATTTCATACCGGCAACATTCTACCGGCTATCCTCCAACCTCAATATGGACCTTATCAATTCTGTCAAGGCTTTAGTTAATTTCCCTGACTGCGTATATATACTCATACCAACATTATGCACCGCATCATATATCCTTTTCTTTAAGAAACACATATTACAACATGACGGCATTTCCCGAAAATATAAATTGATCGTCATATCCATATCGCTAACCCTATTTGCATTATCTCAATTGGCTTTCAATATTACTATTTCAAGATGGAATAGAAATTCCGGACTTGGAGCAACTTCATTCCACGAGATTACTCAGCAACGGATTACAGCCGAATGCTTCCCTTGCAAATTCGACTTCCAGAAAGAAGGCTTAAGTATATATTTCTTGAGAGCATCAATTGAAATTATCCGCGATCTGACAACAAAGCATACGATAGAACTAAAACAAAATGACATCGACAACATATCCGAATTTCTTGACAACATCCCGGAGTTCACGGATATTCCGGCTCTTAAAGGCAACACAAACAAGAGTATCATCATTATCGTAGTCGAATCGTTAAATGCTGACGTAGTATTCCGGAATGTCAACGGACATGAAATCACCCCTGTGATGAATTTCCTTGTTGAAAGAGAGGGAAGCATTTCCTCCCTAAACATGATTCCGCAAGTTAAACAGGGTTGTTCCAATGACGGGCAACAACTGATCAATACAGGATTACTGCCTTTGAACAATGGCGTATCCTCCATGTTGTTTAGTCATAAAAATGTATTCCCTGATCTGGGGAAAATCATGAACATCGAAGAACCCATTGCAATCTTCGGAGATAATGGCAACACATGGAATCAAACCCGAGCATATCAGAGCTACGGCTTCAAGGAGATTTATAATATAAACCATTTCAATGAGTCTGCAAAAAGAATTGGCAGGGATGCAGCATTGTTTAATTTTGCCAATAAAATAATTGACGGATTAAAGAACCCTTTCCTCGTTGAATTAGTAACGTTTTCGATGCATGTGCCATTTATGGAAGAATGCGTGCCCATGCAGAGCTGGCTAAACACCGACGACCTGTCATTGAATGAAAAGAACTATCTTAATATGGTCAATTATTTCGATAAGAGTCTCGGATGTTTCTTAGAATATTTAAAATCCGCGAACTTATTCGACAATACGGTAATTTTCATAGTGTCAGACCATTCCCAAGGATTAGGAGTCAATTCGTCTCAATTCAGAGACGGCAACAACAATCATCAGGATTCCTTGCCTATGATGTTTTTGGCAATAAACACCGGGGTTACAAAGAAAATAACCGCCACTACCGGGCAAGTGAACGTTTTCCCCACAATATTACAGATAATGAATAGACCGGACGGAAAGTATCGCGGGTTAGGCAGAAGCCTGCTGGATCCCGAATTATCTTCGGCTGTCACAACACATAAAACAATCAAAGGAAACACAGAATCGGAAGACATATCTGCACAAACCAAGGCATTCGAAATCTCGGATTCTATACAGCGCGGTGATTTCTTCAGATTCTATTAGTATAGATTCTCTTTTAATATCTACAATCATGTTGTCAACAAGGAAATTCTTACCATATTTACCAGTCGGGGTCTTGGCTCTGTTATTCGCCCTTTGGAGCGAATGGAATGACGATGCCATAGCCTATTCCTTTTTCATTCCCAGATATGGAGAGGACGAATCTTTCATTCCCATAACGTCGCTAAAAGACATATGGGATTCCCAGGTGAACCACTATTTCAATGCCAACGGGAGGTTTGTAATTCATTTTATCGTTCAGATCTTTTGCGGCATACTGAGCAAATACTGGTTTGCCATTGCAAACGCGGCAGTATGGATGGCACTTGCATACAACATTGCAAATTTCAACAATACCTCCTCGCGTTTTAAAGTAGCCACGTTATCCTCAATCCTTTCAATATTACTGTTTTTCCCTCTACCCTTCACACCACCCTTCCAGATCAATTATGCGTGGGTGTCTTGTGCGATAGTGATATGGCTAAGATGGTTTTTCTCCAAGCGGGAATTTTCAACTTTGCAACTTATACTAACGGCAATCGGGAGCTTCCTTATCGGGGAGATGCATGAGGGTTTCTCTGTTCCGGTCGGAGGTGCATTGCTCTTTTATCTTATTTACCGCAAAGGTAAGCTGACCCGCCGGGAATGGTGTCTGTCAATACCTTTTTCAATCGGCGCCTTAATCTCAATACTCTCACCCGGAAACTTCGGGAGAATGATCCAGGGATCATCTGTGGAAAGCTCATACCTGAACTTGATCGAACAATTGCCGGCAATTATCTGGTTCCCCCTCATATTATTAATATTCATCTATATAAACGGAGACATATCACGGATAAGACAATCCTTTTCAAACCCGATAACATTGTTTTTATTTGCGGCTATAGTCACGTCATTGCTCTTTAATCTCTGTCTTGGGAAAATAGGACGTGGCATCTTGCCTTACAATCTATGCTTCGTCTTGTTGACAATCATATATGTTCACAATAAAAATATACCCGCCTCCTTGATTGCCGTCGTAGCGGTAATCGCCTGTTGCGTTATCATTTTCCAAGGCTTCAGAGTCAGGATGCAGAATCTTAAAACGGAATCAATATTTAGAGAATACTCGCAATCTGAATCCGGAACAATATTCATTGAAAACCGCCTGTTCCTTTTCAACAAGGAAGAAACAACCCAGCGGCGCAACACATACACCAACCGTTTGCGCCAACAAAATCCGGCAAAACCGTTTCTCGTTATATACCCAGAATCGATGAAACACATCGATTTCAAAAAAGATTCGAATATAGTAGTAAAAGTCGGGGCGCAAAGCTGGGTATGCATCCAGTCCGCGTCAGATCCTCGCAATTTCGTTGTCAGGAAAACGCTCCTCCCGTCAACCTTAAAACGCGAAATGTCGCCACGGATCCTCAACTTCTCTTCTGAATCGGATATATTTATCGATTCCACATCTCAATACAGGTCTATCCTGTATGTAAACGACCGTCCGTATGTAGACGCGCAAGTGATCATAGAATGAGCCGCAACCGGTAACGCATGAAATACACGCCCGATATCATGGCGGTGTATATCCCGTACCATATCACCTGGGCGACACCGATACCCGTGAGTCCGTAATGGTTATAGAACCATATGTTGAGACACACGCCTATCACCGCGTCAATACCTTCGGTAAACAGGTACGTTTTCCCATCCCCCTTGGCAATGATCGCAAATGCCATGCATGTCGACACGCACCGGAGGATAATCGTAAATATGGCTATAGAGATGAACGGCACTATAACTTCAAAATCAGATGTGTAAAGGATTTCAACTATCCATCTGCGAAACAGGAGGAAAGCCGCAAGCATGGGAATAAAAATCTTAAGGAGAAGGAATATCTCATGGCTGACAAACAACGACATACGTCTGGGAGAATGGCTATTGGCTGCCATACGGGGATAAAACTCCAGTCCAACAGCTCCGAATATCAAGGAAGTATAGCGGAACACCAATGTATTTCCGGCTTGAAAATATCCCACCTCGGCAGTTGATGCTTCCCTATTGAGCCAGGATATGAAAACCATCTGCGCAAGGTTTGTGGCGAAAGTGGCAAGGGCAATATATCCGCCAAGCCTCACGAATCCGGTGCCCTCCCTCATTCCCTGTCTGTCGGGAAGTTTATAAGGCAAATCCTTGTTCCTGTTTATAAACAGGAACAGCAATATGGAAACGGAATAGACAATAATCGACAGAACTACGCTCACATCTCCGAGCCATCTGAACATCGGTATGGACAAAGCCAACCCCAACGCGCTTCCGCCTACACTCGCCTTGGCAAGACGCTTGAAACGCTCAGTGCCTTGCAGGATAGCCTGCTCCCCTCCTACCAGCGAGTTTATCAGCAAAGCGGCTGCAAGGATCATGAACTGCCACCAATATGTCATATCCTTGAAAAACCATAACGACAGCCATGGAGCCAAAAAACTGACGGCAAGCGCTCCAAATAATCCCGACATGAGACACCAGCCGCGAAGTTTCTCCACAACCCTTTCAAGCCGGCTCCGGGAATCATTACTCTTAGCCACCTCCCTAACTCCGCTTTGACGCAATCCAAGCCCGGTGATAATTGAGATGGTATCGGCAGTGGTGGTGAAAATCCCAAACAATCCCACACCCGTAGCGCTCAACCACAGGGCAACCAGTTTCATCTTCACGACAGAACACACTATTCCGAACGCCTCCGCTCCGGAAAAGAGCCCTATCACTTTCAAGACCCTCGAGGTCAACGATCTGCTCATTTGCGGGCGCCAAAGATTTTGCCGGCAACAAGCGCGGCATGGCGTGCGAGTGCCCTGCGATGCCCGTAATGCGAAGCCATCACCCTATAACGCTCGCGCAAGGATTTAAATTTATTACGATCCGTAAGCCCGTCCGACAGATAGTCGATCGTGACCATATTTAGATTGGTGCATTTGGATTCATCTGCATTCCTGATGCAACGTATAGTCCAGTCATAATCCGAAGAGAAACGGTATGCAAGGTCATATTCCGGAGCCAGCTTGCTCCTGACCATGAAAGCCTGATGACATATCAACATACCTTTTGAAAAACTGAGTGCCGTCAGTTTTTCAGGAACTGAATAATGACGCGGTCCCGTTATGTTCCTTTCCTTATCTACAATAACCGTGTCTCCATATATAATGTCATCACCTAACCTTGCCCTGCGGGCATACGCCTCCAAAGTATCCGCAGAATGGAAGGAATCTCCGGAGTTAAGGAAAAGCACATATTTTCCGCGAGCCATCCGCAATCCTTTGTTCATGGCATCATAAAGTCCATGATCGGGTTCGCTCAAGATCCTCACGCCGGCATAACCACGCGCAATCTCGAGCGTGGCATCGCTTGACGCGCCATCGATCACGACATGTTCATAATCCCCGCAATTTTGCTCAGCAACGGAAGCCATGGTAACGCCGATAGTTTCCGCTGCATTATATGTAATCGTAATTATTGAAATAAGAGGTGTCATATATCCTGTGTAAGAAGCTGTTAAAAAATATATACATCGTTACAGCAACAGCCGTTATCTCCGAAAAGCGACAGCCGCTCAACAAAAGAACGCAATTTTTCACTCAATTATTTGGGAGTATAAAGAGATTATGGTAATTTTGTAAGGTATATAAACTTTTAATTATACTTTAATATTTTACGACTATGGCTTACGTAATTACAGACAGATGTATCGCTTGCGGCACATGTCTTCCCGTTTGCCCCGTTGAGGCTATCTCTGAGGGCGACATCTACAAGATCGATCCGGACACATGCATCAGCTGCGGTAGCTGCGCATCTGTTTGCCCCAACGACGCTATCGAAGAGGGCTAACCCAAAATTCAACAAAAATTGTGGCTGTCCGTTATCTTATTATGGGCAGCCACTATTTTAATTGCCCCATGTCATATCGTAATTAACTTGTTAAATAGCCATATGGAAAGAATTAAAGTAAAGATAATAAACAAAAGCCACCACCCATTACCTTCCTACAGCACTTTCGAAGCTGCCGGTATGGACATACGCGCATTCCTCCCGGATGGTTCAATCAAATTGCGACCGATGCAACGCGCCCTTATCCCTACAGGCATTTACATGCAACTCCCTTCGGGATATGAGTGTCAGATACGTCCCCGTTCCGGACTCGCATTGAATCACGGTATCTCAATCGTAAACTCACCGGGCACCATCGACGCCGACTACCGGGGAGAAATAGGCATAATCCTTATCAACCTTGGTGAAGACGACTTTACTATCAGCGACGGCGACCGTGTCGCACAGATGGTAATAAAGGAATATACACGTGTAGAATGGGAACCGGTGGAACATCTCGACCACACGGAGAGGGAAGATGGAGGATTCGGACACACCGGTAAGAATTAATAATGAAAAAAATCAAAAATATTATACCATTCGCAATCGTAGCCGTTTTAATGGTTGCGGCAACGATCGTGAACGCCGCATCTCCGGAGAGAGAGAAAGTATCTCCGGAGCGTCAGAAGGCTCGCTATTATTATCTTGAAGGATTGCGCAGGCAGATGGCTGACGAACCGGATGCCGCCTACGAGTATTATAAACGGGCAAAGGATCTGGACCCGTCATACACGGAAGCCGCATCGGCATACGGGACACAACGGCTTGCCGCCGAATCAGACACGATGCAGACCCGCACCGAACTGAGCCGTTCCCTTTCATACATGCGTCCTTTTGTAGACCGGTATCCGGATGAATATAACGAAGCGTTATATTATGCATATGTCGCAGCTCGCGTAGATTCAATAAAAGAGGCGATACGTATTTTCGAACGCACTGCCGAACGACGCCCGGATCTTTCTTCCACATTGGTTCATCTTTCGGAGGCATACATGGCTGACGGAAACATAGACAAGGCTCTCGAAGCACTGTCAAGATATGAGACAATAGAGGGATACAACCCTCAGATTACAATCAAGAAAATATCATATCATCTTGCACGCCGCGACACCGTCGGGGCTTTGTCGGAAGCTTCTGCACTCGTCGACTATAATCCCGTCGAACCGGCATATCGCATCCTCAAAGGAAACCTGTTTGAGATGGCAAACATGCCTGATTCAACCCTTACATATTACGAAGAGGCGGAACGTCTGAATCCTGACTACGGCGCCGCCAAACTCGCCCTGGCAAATTATTACCGCCAACAGGGAGACTCCGTGCGCTATGACTCAAAGACTTATGAAGCC
>CAMYSW010000037.1:0-13084 GCA_947297425.1 uncultured Porphyromonadaceae bacterium | reverse complement strand
CTTTCATGCAGCAGTTATATTGGGGACATGAATATGGAATGCATCATGTAGATGTTCTTTTGGATCATGAGAACTACCAGTCAACATCAAAATATGACATTTTACGTAAGAGCGGACAGCAGATAGAGAACCATATAGATTTCAATAATTTCTCTACGCTTGACCTCGGTGCATCCGGTTATGGGGAAGTGCGCACTGAATCTTATCTGGGTCGCGCCCGTTATAATTTCAACCAGAAATATTTCGCAGAGGCTTCTGTCCGCCGCGATGGTAGCTCAAGATTCTCTAAAGATAATCGTTGGGGAACATTCTGGAGCGTCGGTGCAAGCTGGATTATAACAAAAGAGAAATTCATGCATTCACTAAACTGGCTGAACTACCTTAAATTGCGTGCTGCTTATGGTTCTGTCGGTAACGACCAGTCAGCTCCGACATATGCTTCCTACGGTTATTACGGATGGAGCAGCTATGCAGGTGGTACTGTTGCTACTCTTATCCCCGGTTACCTTGGCACAAAGTCTCTTAAATGGGAGGCTACCAAAACATTCGACATCGCATTGGAAGGCTCACTTTTTAACGATCGCTTCAATTTCAGCATCGGCTATTTCAATAAGCGTAATACCGATCTGCTTTTCAAACTGACTCTCCCTTCATCAGTCGGGTCTCTGGGCTCAGGAAACAATCCGACTATATGGCAGAATGTCGGAACAATGCAAAACATTGGATGGGAACTTCAATTCGGTGTTGACATCATTCGCAATGCCAACGTAAAATGGGATTTCAGTGTTGACGCAACCTTTATGAAAAACAAAATCATCAAGTTGCCTGACAACAAGAATCTTCCATCACAGAACCTTTTCATAGGCAAGAGTATATATGAACATAAAAACTATACATTCGCGGGAGTTGACCAACTTACAGGTCAGTCAATGTACTTGATAGATCCTCAGTCCCCGGATTTCATGAACTATGATGATAACGGCAGCATGTTCTATGACGAAAACACATTCAATGCATATGTCAACAATGCAAAGGCTGATGCAGCTGCCGGTAGGTCAATTTATTTCGAGCGTGATGGCAAATATTACACAAGTAATACAAGTTATGCTTCGCGTCAGCTTCAGGGAACGGCGCTTCCGACTGTTTATGGTTCATTCAGTACAAATTTCAGCTGGAAGGGCATCAATCTTGGACTCCTCTTCACATATAGTTTAGGAGGTAAGACATATGATTCGAATTACCAGAACCTTATGTCTGCAAGCACTGCTAAAGGCGCACTCCATAAGGATGTATTGAACTCGTGGACAGTGGCACCGGAAGCAATGACGGAAGATTCCCCCAATCGCCTTGATCCAAATGGTATTCCGCAACTCAACACGCAATATTCGACATACAACAATGCTTCAAGTTCTCGCTTCTTGACGAGCAGTAATTACCTTGCCTTAAAGAATCTCAACGTATCTTATGACTTCCCCTCAAAATGGGTAAGAACGATGAAGATGCAGAACCTGAACCTTGGTTTCGCTGTTGATAACCTTTTCATAGTTACACGCCGCAAGGGTATGAATCCTACCTATGGCTTTGCCGGAGGACAGGGCGCATTTTACCTGCCTACACGTACTTTCTCGTTCCAACTCACAGTGAAATTCTAATTAATTACAAAAAGATTTCAATATGAAAAAAACAAATATATTCAAAGGGCTCGCAATGGTTGTGCTCGCGGGAAGTATAGCTTCCTGTTCAGACAACTATTTGACCCTCGAACCTGAAGCATCCATCCAAAACGAAGATGCCACAGGTGATGCCGGAGCACTAAAAGCATCCGTATTCGGTATATGCCAGTCAATGTATAAGCAATATTCCGGACTCTATGATTACAGATGGTTTAACGGGGAGCCTTGGCTGGCGATGTTCTATGGAGATGTTGCGGGACAAGACTATAACTCACTGTTCTGGATGCAAAGTGACCGTGGTGTTACAGACTGGACAAGAATGGGACTTCAGAACAGTACTGCCACATTCGTTGCATGGAGCTATTGCTATGGCATTATAAACCAATGTAACCAGATTATCTCTGCCATTGATGGAAAAATTGCTGCCGATATTGAGATTGATGCGGATTCTATGTTCCGTTATGCTCAGGCAAAGACTATGAGGGCTCATGCTTATACCCGCCTCCTTCAGATTTATGGACCACGGTGGGCAGACAGCCAGAATGGCGCAGTGGAAACAGTTGTACTCCGCACTGCTCCTGCCGATATAAATGGTGACTATGGCGCATCTCTCGCTCCTATGAACGACATCCTAAAACTCATATATGAGGATCTTGGGAATGCATTGGAAATATATGAATCTTGTGGAAAAGGACGCATGAATATATGGGAGCCTGATGCTGATATCGCACGTGGACTTTTTGCTCGCGCCGCACTTTTGAAAGACGACTGGCAGACAGCCCAGATAATGGCTCATGATGCTCGTCAGGGATGGGGAATCATGTCAGCGGACGAATATACAGCGGGATTCGCGGAGCCAACATCAGAATGGATGTGGAGCAACAGTCCTTCACCCGTAGGGATGTATTTCGCCTCCTTCGGTGCTTCATATGCATGTAACGGAGCATATCCGGTACGTTGGGGAACAATCGGTGCCGGCGCAATCAATTATGATCTTTATCGCGAGATGGATCCGAATGATATACGTACCGATCTTTTCTTCACTCCGGACAAAGTTCCTGCCCAATACCAATCTCTGTTCTGGAATTCAACCTATTGCACCTCTTCCACAATGGATATCAACAAGTTTGGTCGCAATGAAAATGGAGAACCTGTGTACGGACCTTTGGCATATTGTCTACAACAGTTGTGTGATTATAATTACAAACGAGCTGGAGCTGCAAAAGGATGGCCATTCCCTTATGCCACACCTGGTAACGGCAATTTCACTTATGGTGTTAATGCCCAATTTGGAACGCAATTCAAATTCTGGGCTGTGGACTATTACGGCTCTTCTTCATTCCCTTTCATGAGGGCATCAGAAATGCTTTTAATAGAGGCTGAGGCTGCATGTCACAATAACGATGAGGCTACAGCAAAGGAATGCCTCTTGGAGCTTAATGAGAAACGTATTGAAGGATATGCTCTTCCTCAGGTTTCAGGAGATGCATTGCTTGAAGAAGTCAAGCTTAATCGCCGTATTGAGCTTTGGGGTGAAGGCTTCAACTGGTTTGACTATAAGCGTTGGAATGAACCGATAGTTCGCCGTGCATGGGAAGTTAACAATCCTGCATCGAATAATATTCCTGCTTCTATGGCAGGGACGTATGATGTCGATAAACAACGTGGATGGCGTTGGGTGATACCATTGGGTGAAACTCAATATAATAGCCATCTTACAAAACTGGGTGAAAATTTGAAATAAAAGATTTGTTAACATACACAGGTGAGGGCGACCGAAAACGGCCGCCCTCTTCTGTAATAAATACCTTATGATATTTTACATGAAAAAAATTGAGTACTTAATAATGCGTATGTTGCTGATTGCATGCATGATGTCGTTCCCAATTGGAATGTTGTCCGCACCAATTACTCCCGAACAGGCTATTGGCAGGCTATCAGGTAAAGGGATTCTACATAAGGCGTCACAATTGAGACGAAATGCGGTCTTGTCACATACTGAATATTCAAAATCAGGTAAAGCATCTGTATATATATTCAATAGCCCTGAAAGTGGATATCTTGTGCTTAGTGCCGATGACACGCTTATACCTCTGTTGGGCTATTCTGAAACCGGAACATTTGACGCTGAGAACATGCCTCCACAAATGCAATGGTGGTTGGATGAATATGCCAGACAAGTAACATATATGTCAGCTCTTGGCGGAACTCCTCCAGATTCCCGCAAAATTACAGGAGAAGCGGTAGGTCCGTTAATGAATACAAAATGGGATCAGGGTGCTCCTTATTGGAATATGTGTCCTATACAAGGTGACAAACATTGTTATACAGGATGTGTGGCTACAGCAATGGCTCAGGTCATGAAATATTTTAATTATCCCGAAAGGGCATCCGGGTATGTGAAATTATACACATCCACAGGAACGTTAAAAATGGACTTGGCCGAAAAACCTCTGCAATGGGACAAAATGCTTGATTCGTATTCAAATGGTTATACCCAGGAAGAGGCAGATGCCGTTGCTTATCTGATGAAAGCATGCGGTTATGCATGCGAAATGAATTATAGCACGGAAGGCTCAGGTGCCAAGTCAATCAAAGCTACGGCTGCAATGGTGGATAATTTCGGTTACAGCAAGGATATTCGTTATTGTCAACGTAGTTTCTATTCTTCAACGCAATGGGAAAAGTTGATTTATGAAACCCTGAAGAATGTAGGACCTGTACTTATGGGCGGTCAATCTCTAAGTGTTGGTCACGAATTCGTGTGTGATGGCTATGACGGAAATGGCTATTTTCATTTTAATTGGGGATGGAGCGGAATGAGCGACGGGTGGTTTCTACTTGATGCTCTGAATCCTGAGTCTCTTGGTGCCGGTGGTGGAACAGGCGGGGGATATAATTTCTCGCAAGATGCAATTATTGGTATTAAAAAACCAGGGATAAACGAAACGATGTCATCGAAAATGTCACAATATGGCTCTTTAACAGCAAAAGTAGCATATGGTGCAATTTCGTTCGGACTTATTGGCGAGACACAGCTGGGATGGTTTAACCTGAATCCATGGTCAGTTACTGTGAAGATGGGAGCAAAGTTTGAGCCGATTGACGGTGTACCTGGCAATACGAGATATGAAGCTTCCTCTATTGAAAATATGAAATTCGCTTCTCTTAGCGGCTTTTCAGAGAATGCAGGACTCAGTACGATCATACCAACAGATTTGGCATCCGGGAAATATAAGGTGACTCTTTGTTCAAGAAATGCATTGGATGAAAACTCGGAATGGGAAGAAGTTGCTTGTGCACCGGATTGTTCAAACTTTGTGATAATAACCAAGAAAACTGATAATAGCTATACTGTTGAATCCAACGATATAAAAATGCTCTCAATCGATAATGCCAAGATTGTAGGACCTTTGTATTTTAATATGGCGGCTAAGTTCTCTATAACCGTCAAGAACGTAACAGATACAGAATTGCGAAGTGTGTATATGCCTGTATTGCTAACAGAGAACGGGACAATCCAGTTTGTATCAGAAGGTGTTGCTATTTCTGCCGGTTCTGGAGAAACAGTCACGAAAGAGTTTATTTGTGATTTCTATTCACAAAATCAGAATAATAACCCTACGACAGACACGGAATATATCCTATCATTATACAATCCGGAAACTCAATTGTTGTATGATTACAGGGGGATAGCTAAAATGTTAACATCTGTTCCAAAATCTGATATAGGAGCTTCGCTGAAAATAATAGGCTCGGAGGAGACTGGTTCGTTTGGCTCTGAAGAGAACGTGAAATATACGTTAGTCTCAGACAAGACATCTATTCCTTTCACATCACTGATAAGGGTAGAAAATGGATTTTTTGCATATCAAACATGTTTGGCTGTAGCACATGCTGGAGAGACAAGTATTTTGGGTATACAATATCTTCCCATTGCCGTGCTTAATTCAGGAGAGGAACAAAAATTCTCAGGAACATTTAATTTTTCTCAAGGTGAGGAAAATAAAGACTATAATTTGATATTGTGTGCAATAAACGGCAATAAGATAATTGGTATTAATAGTGCTAATTTCAGAATTTCAATTTCATCCGAAGTGTCAGAAATAGGTGCATATAGGGATGATATTTTACGTTATGATCGTTCGCTACGTTGCTTCACTGCAACGGATGACGTAGCGGTTATCGAAGTTTACGATCTTAATGGCAATAAAATCGAGACCGTATCGGGGGAATCCCTAAAGATTGGCGGAAATTACAGCGGTGTTGCAATAGCAGTGGCTCGTTACCGCTCCGGTGAGACTCGCACGCTTAAAATAATACTCTAAGTAAACTCTCACTAAATCAAAGGCGGTGTGTCAAATTCAAATCGACACTCCGCCTTTATTCTTAATTCCTTAAAACACCTATCGGAACAACCAGGATGCCGTCAGGTCTCCGGTAAGCGAATTTGCCAACTGCTGTAAGGATCATCATGAAAGCCGGTTTTGGCATTTTTTCGTAATCTATCTTTTTTGATAAATCTTTAAGAGATTCAGCTCCTTCTTCAATTTTCCCTTCTCCTCCAAGTTTAATCTCCACAAGACCATAGTTGCCGTTATGCAAATGAATAACCGCGTCGCATTCCAGTCCGTTTTTATCACGGAAATGATATACATCTCCTTTCAACGATTGTGCATAAATTCTCAAATCCCTAACAGCAAGGGTTTCAAACATAAATCCAAAAAGCTTAAGGTCATTAAGCAAGTCTCCGGGACCTATCGCAAGCGCGGCGGCAGCTATGGAGGGGTCTATAAAATATCGCGTGTCTGATGTACGTATTGCCGTGCGAGATTTTAAATTTGGATTCCAAGCCGGCATGTCTTCAATAACGAACAAATTTCTTAAAGCCCCTAAATATGAATTAACTGTTTTTATGTCTTCAACCGAAGAATTTGAAGATATGTCTTTTAATATCTGCGCAGTGGGTGTCTGTGTGCCTTGAAACCGTGCATAAGAACGCATTATTCTTCTTGCTGTGGCTATATCCCGTGATGTCCCATCAACATTGGAAATATCTACATTTACCAATGCTTCATAATAATCTTCCGCCACATTTAATGAGACGTTCTCCGGTAATTTTATACTTTGCGGCCATCCTCCACGACACACAAGATAAGCAATTCTTGTTAAATCGAGGTCATTTTGACCGAAAACGGGAATTGAATTATCATCAAATAGTTTCTTAAGGCTAACAGTACCGGAGGAATCTCCGGATTCCCATAAACTCATGGGACGCATTTTTATCCATGCAAACCTTCCTGTTCCAGAATGGGATATTTTTGATCGGTCGGCAGGTTTTGCCGATCCCGTAAGGATAAATTCACCGGGAATACCTTTCCTGTCAATTATGTTTCTTACCAAATCCCATAATATGGGTATTTCTTGCCATTCATCTATCAATAATGGAAATTCACCTTCAGACAAAATTTCTGAGTTGTCAGACAAAATCAATTCTAATTGACCCTTTATTATTGGGTCGCTTAAATATAAAGTCCTTTTAGAAAAATTAGCTCCAGTTGTTGACTTTCCGCACCATTTAGGTCCTTCTATCAGTATTGCCCCAATAGATTTTAACCTTTCTTCTATAAATGAGTCAAGTATACGAGGTAAATATTCAGTTAGCATTATTAACAAATTTAAATGCGTAATTATAGACAGAATAATAGTATTGTCAATCTTGGGCAAAGTTATTAATATAAATTGAGTTATGCAAGTCATTCCCATATTCGGCCATTTTTCATTCCCATGTTTGGCCAATTTTTATTCCCATATTCGGCCAATTTTTATTCCCATGTTTGGCAAAACCAGCTCATATGCCAAACCATTATTAAACCATGACAATTTGTATAAAGTGGTTGTCTGTAGTTGTTAGAGATTGGAGAATTTTAACCTCCAACCACTTATAACCACTGAAAAACCACTTCTTATATTTCCCAAAGAAATGGTTGATAATCCTATAAAGTGGTTGTTTATGGTTGTTTGTGGTTGGACAAAGAACCGAGAAGATTTTAACCTCTAACCACTTACAACCACTGAAAAACCACTTTATCTTTAAAAGAAACAATTCAAAACAACACTTTTCCTAAAATTAAATCGAATAAAAACACACTTTTGCCAATTTTTGAGATATTAAAAAATACACTTTTTCAAACTATGGTAATGATTTATCTCTAAATTATTACGTATGAGAAAATTGTTTTTAATCTTGATGACGCTGATAGTCAGCGGTCTTGCCGTTTCGGCACAGACGCGCACCTATCACGGCACGGTTGTCGACGCGACAACGTCCGAGCCTCTGATCGGCGCCACTGTCCTGCCCATCGGCGGCGGCCAGGGTGCAGCAACCGACGTGGACGGCAAGTTCAAACTTAACGTTCCGGCAAACGTGAAGGAAATCCAGGTTTCTTATGTTGGCTACAAGACAGTCAAAGTTCCTTTAACCCCTGACGTTGTTGTAAAGATGCAAACTACCGACCAGACTCTTGACGATGTGATGGTAGTAGCTTTCGGCACCACAACCAAAGAGGCGTTTACCGGTTCTGCTGCAGTCGTTGGCTCAGCTGACCTTCAGAAGCGAACCACTACCAATGTGGCTGACGCTCTCGTAGGTTCTGTTCCCGGTCTTCAGATGCGCTCTTCATCCGGCTCTCCCGGTTCATCAGGTTCCATCAATATCCGAGGTATCTCATCTCTTTATTCAGACATTGAGCCTCTCGTGATTGTTGACGGCGCACCTTACACTGCAAGTCTCAGCAATATTCCCCAAAGCGATATCGCTTCTGTTTCCGTACTTAAGGACGCGGCTTCCGCTGCCCTCTACGGAGCTCGCGGTGCTGCAGGTGTGATCATCATCACGACCAAACGCGGTCAAAGCCGCGAGGCTCAGGTGACGGTGAACGCCAAGTGGGGTTCAAACTCCAAAGCTGTGCAGGATTATGACGTTATCACTGATCCGGGTGCTTTCTATGAAGCATATTACGCACAGGTATACAACTATAACTTCTACCAGCAGGGAATGACTCCCGCCGCTGCAAACCAGGCATCCAACAGCATGATGTTGGGACAGCTCATATACAACGTATATACCCTTCCTAAAGACGCAAACGGCAATGAGGAGCTCCTTATAGGTATGGACGGCAAGCTCAATCCCAATGCGAAGCTTGGCAGAATGATTGATTATAACGGTCACCAGATGTGGCTCACTCCCGACAACTGGAATGACATAGCTTATCACCACGGATTCCGTCAGGAATATAACCTCAGCGTAAACGGTGGAACTGACAGGTCAAGCTTCTATGCAAGTTTGAACTACCTCGGGGATGAAGGTATACTTCAGCCTTCAAGCTATGACCGTGTGAACGGACGTATCCGCGCTGACTATCAGGCTAAGAAATGGCTAAAAGTGGGTGCCAACATCAGCTACACTCATTCAAACAGCGTGGGCAACCCCAGCATCGGCACCGGTTTCTCATCCAACAATATCCTTTACTTCACGGGCATGATAGCCCCGATATATCCCGTTTACGGTCGCGCTCTTGATGCCAACGGTAATCCATATATCATGACCGATGCATATGGCAACACCATTTACGATTATGGTCAGGATGTATATTACGCCGGTACCCGTCCGTTCGGAACACCCGGTAACCCGATAGCTGATCAGGTTCTCAACACTTCCAAATCAGATTACAACCAGCTTAACGCTACACTCAATGCCACTGTAGATTTCACTAACTATTTGAAACTTGACGTAGTAAGTAACGTAAACTGGGGCGAGACACGCGGCACAAGTTTCGGCAACCCCTTGACTCCCGGAGCTGCGTCAAACAATGGTAGCGTCTCAAAATCAACTACTACAAACATACGCACCAACAACTCTCAGACCCTTACTTTCTACAAATATTTCGGAGATCATTATCTCAATGTAATGGCAGGTCACGAATACTACCGCACAGACGGCACTTACCTCGCAGCAGCAGCCCGCGGTATGTTCTCCCCCGACATTCTTGAGATCGATGCGTTCGCCGACAATATGGTAAACTCTTCATCCTACAAGAGCAGCTATAACGTTGAAGGTTGGTTCGGAAGCGCTCAGTATAATTATCTTGAAAAATACTATGCTTCCGCCATGTATCGTCGTGACGCCTCTTCTCGCTTCCACAAGAACCACCGCTGGGGTAACTTCTGGAGCTTCGGTGCCGCCTGGATGGTATCCAAAGAGAATTTCATGGCAAAGACCAAGAACTGGCTTGACTACTTGAAACTCAAAGTGTCTATCGGACAACAGGGTAACGACAATCTGTCAACTTCTTACGGCTACACCAACATCTACAGCCTTCAGTCGGCTTCGAAGACTACGATGTCTCCGGTATTTGCAGGTTTCGGAAATCCGAATATCACCTGGGAAACCACTACAAACTTAAACGTTGGTCTTGAGTTCGGTTTCTTCAACAACCGTCTGACCGGTAATATCGACTTCTATAACAAGAACACAAACAACCTTCTCTTCTGGCTGTCTATCCCCGAATCTACCGGTGCACGCGGATATTACGACAATATCGGTACGCTCCGCAACACAGGTGTTGAGCTCGTATTGAGCGGCACGCCCATACGCACTGAAGATTTCGAATGGAACATAACAGCAAACCTCTCGCACAATGTCACCAAACTCGTGAAACTTCCCGAAAGCAAAATCGGAACCAACGGTGGATGGTATGACGGAGGCTACTGGTTTGAGGTAGGCGGTCCGATGTATAACTACATGGATCTCGCTTATGCAGGAGTAAACGACAAGGGACAGGCTCTCTACTATTACGATCCCAACCTTGTAAACAACGGAACAATGGACACATCCAGACCGGGTACCGTCAAATCAATGGATTATGTGACTACAGAAGCCGGTAACGCATCGCGTTACGCTATAGGAAGTATCCTGCCGAAAGTTTATGGTGGTTTCAATACAACCCTTCGCATCAAATGGTTCGACATCTCTGCATCGTTCGATTATCAGATCGGCGGTAAGGTATATGATTCACGCTACGCGGCACTCATGACCCCCAACAGCAGCATAGCCACCGGCTCCGGACAGACATACCACAAAGACTGGATCAAGTCTTGGAGTCCTAACAATACGCAGTCTGACCTTCCCCGCTGGCAGATCGGTGACACCAACACAGGAATGTCAAGCGACCGATTCCTGACAAACGCAGGTTACCTTAATTTCCAGTCGTTCGTAGTTGGTTTCACAGTGCCCAAAGTATGGGAACACATCTCTAAGATCCGCGTATATTGCATGGGCGAGAACCTCTGCTTCTGGTCTGCACGCAAAGGTCTTGATCCCCGTTATTCATACGGAGGAAACGCAGCGGTAGGCGCATATTCTCCAATGCGCACAATCTCAGGCGGCGTTGAAGTGGTATTCTAACATAAAATTCACCTGTTAAAAATTCATTATGAAAAAGATATTAATATTAACAGCCGGCGCCATGATGCTCCTGCCCTCCTGTATCCAGGAGTTCGAGCCTCAGTCTTCCACTGTGACTGAGGATCAGGCATCAAAAGCACCGGGAGCCTACGAAAATTTCGTAAACGGACTCTCTTCGAGCGTTGCAGGTCAATTTGTATTTAACGGTTCAGGTTATCAGCAACCTAACGACTTCGGTTATCCGGCGCTTATGCTGAGACGCGACGCTACCGGTAACGACATGGTCATAACCGGTACATCCGGATGGTTTTCACCTTGGTATGAATCATCTGTATCATTGGCACCGATATATCTGAACGCGCAGTATCCTTGGACATATTATTACTCGCAAATCAAGAACTGTAACACGGTCCTCTCTCTTGCAGGTGAGAATCCTTCCGAAATTCATAAGGCGGGAGCGGGAATGGCTCTTGCATGGCGTGCTTTTTATTATCTTGATCTTGCACAGATGTTCGCACCTACATCATATGCAAATGACAAGACCACTCCTACTGTGCCTATCATCACTGAAAAGATGAGTATCGCAGATGCTTCCAACAATCCGAGGGCAACATATGAGTTTATGTTGAATTTCATATTATCGGATCTTGACAAGGCGGAGTCATATCTCGCCGGTTATACAAGACCCAATAAGGAAACCCCGGATATCAGCGTCGTGAACGGACTGCGTGCCCGCGTTTATCTTCTGATGGAAGACTGGGCAAATGCTGAGAAGTATGCAAAAGAGGCTCAGAAAGGCTATACGGTAATGACCGGTGACCAGTATAACGACAAGAACAACGGTTTCAACGATGCCACTACCAACAATGCCTGGATGCTCTGCTGCTCTTTCAAAAAGGAAGACGCCTGCATGGTATTACAGACAGGAAACCACTCCTGGGGATCATGGATGATCAATGAGGTTCCCAACGGTTCCAATACAGGTTATGGCTACTACAACAAATTCGGAAACACCCAATATATAGACTATCACTTGTATCAGTCTATTCCTGCTACGGATGCCCGTAAGAAATGTTATGTAGACTTCGAAATCGACAAGTTGACAACTCCGAGTGCCGTGATAAATGCACTGGCTGACTATTCTGATGTTCCCGAATATGTTTACAACACAGGAAACACCATGCGTTCAAACACAGAGGGTGCAAACATGTGGGGCGGTATGCCGCTTAAATTCCGTGCAAAAGGTGGTAACCATACTACCAACCTTGACGCCTGGTGCGTAGACGTTCCAATGATGAGGGTTGAGGAAATGGTGCTTATCGAAGCTGAGGCTGCAGGACGTCAGGATGAGGCAAGAGGCAAAACACTTCTTGAGAACTTTGCCAAGACCCGTGACCCCAACTATGAATATGGCAAGCACAACGAAGCATACAACAACTCGTCTACCCCTTCGTTCGTGAACGAAATATGGTGGCAACGCCGTGTAGAATTCTGGGGAGAAGGTCTTGCAATGTTCGATGTGAAACGACTAAACAAGGGTATAATCCGCAGCTATGCCGGAACTAACCATGTTGACGGATATTGCTGGAACACTAACGAACCTCCGCAATGGATGACATTCTGCATCGTGCAGACAGAAACCAACAATAACCCCGCATGTACTAACAATCCAACGCCTATAGCGCCAAAGGGCAATTCTCCCGAACATGCGTGGTAAACATGGATTATATATAATTTTTAAAATTTGAAAAATGAAAAGTTTAAAATATATATTACTCGGACTGCCGCTTGCTTTCCTGGGAAGCTGCTCGCCTGAAATGGGGTCAGAGCCGGGAACAGACAGTTCACCGGTGGTAACGATGTATTCCTATGCACCGGAGGCAAATTCCGGCATGAATCCCGACAATGATCTCATCGTCAGATTCGCTACTAACAGTGCCGTTAC
>CAMYSW010000036.1:0-13268 GCA_947297425.1 uncultured Porphyromonadaceae bacterium | reverse complement strand
GTGCAGCCCTTAAGGATATGATAACTGCGGGTCTCGCTAACGATTCCAACTATCGTTTCACTATCGATGCCCGTAATGCTATAGCATCTGCAATCGGCGAGCTCCAGCTTCCCGATGAGATCCTTAAAGATTTCTTGAAAAGCCAGAACGAGGCCCTCAATGATGAGAACATCGATGAGGAATACACACGTCTCCGTCCTGAACTCGAATGGGAACTTGAGAAAGAGGCAATCGCTTCTCAGCTTGACATAAAGGTTGACGAAGAAGACCTTAAGAACACTGCGTGCATGATGGCACAGAGCCAGTTCGCTCAGTATGGTATGGCTAATGTTCCCGCCGAAACACTTGATCGCTATGCTTCTGATATCCTAAAGGATGAGAAGGCACGCAATCAGGTTTACAATCAGACTGTAGACATGAAGCTTTACAACGGCATCCGCGCTATGGTAAGCGTTGATGAGAAAGAGGTGAATGTTGAAGAATTCAACGATCTCTTCCGTAACGCATAATATATTTGGCATAGAATTTGTTTAATGTATATCTGCATGGGCAATTCCCGTGCAGATATATGTTATTTAATGAAGAATATGAAAAACGATTTTAGAAATTACGCGGTCAACCATCTTGGGATGAGTTCCAACACGCTTGATTCGTATGCCCGTCATATGGAGAAAACAGCAGGGGGAGTTATGGTTCCGACATCCGATTATATGAATCCTTACATCCTTGAGGAGCGTCAGCTTAACGTGACTCAGATGGATGTCTTCTCACGCCTGATGATGGACCGTATCATTTTCCTTGGCACCCAGGTGTCTGATCAAAGCGCCAATATTATCCAGGCTCAGTTGCTTTATCTTGATTCGGTTGATCCCGACAAAGATATAGCTCTCTATATAAATTCTCCCGGTGGCTCGGTTTATGCAGGTCTCGGTATCTACGACACCATGCAGTATATCAGTTCGGATGTTTCCACGATCTGCACCGGAATGGCGGCATCCATGGCGGCAGTGCTTCTTGTTGCGGGCGAACAGGGCAAACGTTTTGCCCTTCCTCATTCGCGCGTCATGATTCACCAGCCGATGGGCGGCATTCAGGGTCAGGCTTCTGATATTGAGATCACGGCACGTGAAATCCTTAAACTAAAGGAAGAGCTATATAAGATCATATCGGAGCATTCCGGGCAGCCTTTCGAGAAAGTGGAAGCTGATTCCGACCGTGATTATTGGATGATTGCCAGTGAGGCAAAAGAATACGGTATGATTGACAAAGTTCTTGTGAATCCGAAGAAGGAAGTAAAATAGGATTGACAGGCGGGAGTCATGCCCAGCTTGTAAGTGATCTCTCATAAGGATTTTGGTTAAATACTTTAAAAAATATAAATGGCAGTAAAAAGAAACGGTCTTGTCTGCACTATGTGCGGAAACGTAGACTGCACGGCAACACCTGTCGTGAAGGTGCTTGAAGGTCTTAACCTGTGCACCGATTGCATAAGCTTCATAGATGAGGCGCGCGATGTTCAGATCCGTCAGCGCAAAGATTCTGGGAAAAAAGACTCTAAGGCAGGTAAAAGCATACCTAAGCCTAAAGAGATTCATGAGTTCCTTAATCAATATATAATCGGGCAGGAAGATGCCAAGAAGTATCTTTCCGTTGCTGTCTATAATCATTATAAGCGCATAAACTCCAAGGCGGATGACGATGTCGATGTTGAGAAATCCAATATAATTCTTGTCGGTCCCACCGGAACCGGCAAGACGCTTCTTGCAAAGACTATCGCCCGTCTGCTTGATGTTCCTTTCACTATAGTTGACGCAACGGTTCTTACTGAAGCAGGATATGTGGGTGAGGATATTGAATCATTGCTGACACGTTTGCTCCAGACATGCGACTATGATGTGGAAAAGGCGCAGCGTGGCATTGTCTTTATCGATGAGATTGATAAGATCGCACGCAAAAGCGATAACCCGTCGATCACCCGTGACGTTAGCGGGGAAGGAGTGCAGCAGGGATTGTTAAAGCTTCTTGAAGGAAGCACGGTTCTTGTTCCGCCGAATGGCGGCAGGAAGCATCCGGAGCAGAAGTTGATACCGGTTGACACTAAAAACATACTTTTTATCTGCGGGGGAGCGTTCGATGGCATAGAGCGTAAGATCGCTTCGCGACTTAACACGCATGTGGTGGGTTATGGTCACGATGAGCGTTCAAAGAAACATCAGCGTGATAATCTGATGAAATATGTTATGCCCCAAGATTTGAAGAGCTTTGGTTTGATTCCCGAGATTATCGGCCGTCTTCCGGTGCTTACGAGTCTTGAACCACTTGACAAGGAAGCATTGTTGCGAATACTGACGGAGCCGAAGAACGCCATTACGCGTCAGTATAAGAAACTTTTTGAGATGGATGGCGTAGAATTGGATTTTACTGACGATGCATTGAACCTTATCGCCGACAAGGCAATCGAGTATAAGCTTGGAGCTCGCGGACTCCGTTCGATTGTTGAGACAATTATGGTTGATGCAATGTATGAGGTTCCTTCCAATCCCGAGAAGAAATTTACAGTGGATGCTGCATATGCTGCCAATCAATTGGAGAAAGCGCATTTTGAACGAACTCGTCTTACGGACTGATAGGTAAGAGAACATTTAGAAGCTTCTAAAAGGAGCGTTATGTCGAAATTCAGATATTTTGACATAACGCTCTTTTTAGTTGCGAAAAAAACTCTACAGATGTTGCGGTAATTCAAAAATTATTTTAATTTTGTATTAGCGTATGTTTTTATCTCTGCTTGCAAGAGATATCGCAGAGATACGCGTGATTTTAATAATTCAATTTGAGACCGTATGTCCACTCCTCCCGACATTCATGAAGCCCTGAAATATCATTTCGGTTTTGATAAGTTTAAAGATGATCAGCAGACCATCATCGAGAGCCTTCTCGGTGGGAGCGATGTTTTCGTCCTTATGCCTACAGGTGGTGGCAAATCGCTTTGCTATCAATTGCCAGCCTTGATGTCGGAAGGAACCGCAGTCGTGATCTCGCCACTGATTGCTTTGATGAAGAATCAGGTGGATGCCATCCGCCATTATGGAGATGACGACGGCATTGCACATTTCTTGAACTCTTCATTGACTAAAACGGGGGCGGAAGCAGTGAAGGCAGATGTTAGGGCAGGCAAGACAAAGTTACTTTATGTTGCCCCCGAATCCCTTTCAAAGGAATCTAATATAGCCTTTCTGCGTTCTATAAAGATATCGTTTTTTGCCATTGATGAAGCTCATTGCATTTCAGAATGGGGACATGATTTCAGACCTGAATACCGGAAGATCCGTCCGCTTATTTCGGAGATAGGTCAATATCCGGTAATAGCATTGACAGCCACCGCCACTCCAAAGGTGCAGCACGATATACAGAAGAATCTCGGTATATTGAATGCAAAGGTTTTCAAATCAAGCTTCAATCGTAAGAACCTCTATTATGAAGTTCGGCCGAAGACCAAGGACGTAGACCGTGAGATCATACGGTATATAAAGGGGCATCAGGGAGAGTCAGGCATCATATATTGCCTGAGCCGCAAAAAGGTTGAGGAACTTGCGGAGACTTTGAAGATCAACGGCATCTCTTCCCTCCCTTATCACGCCGGGATGGATCCGCAGACACGCTCTGAAAATCAGGATGCATTCCTGGAAGAAAAAGTAGACGTGATAGTGGCGACGATCGCTTTTGGCATGGGCATCGACAAGCCGGATGTGAGGTTCGTGATACATTATGATATACCCAAAAGTCTCGAAGGCTATTATCAGGAAACCGGACGAGCCGGTCGTGATGGCGGGGAAGGAAGGTGCATAACGTTCTATAATAACAAGGATCTTCAGAAACTTGACAAACTGATGCAGAGCAAGACGGCTTCCGAACAGGAGATTGGAAGGCAGTTGCTGCAAGAGACGGCAAACTATGCCGAATCGTCGGTATGCCGGCGAAGGATATTGCTTCATTATTTCGGGGAGGAGTATCATGAAGAAAACTGCGGGAACTGTGACAATTGTCTGAATCCTAAAAAGCAGATAGAGGCAGGGGATGCCTTGGCCTCGGCTCTTGAGGCTGTTAGGGATGTCAAGCAGAATCATAAACAAGAATATATAGTAAATATACTCATCGGCAGAAAGACCGATGAAATTAAATCAAATCATCATTCAGAGGTGGAATCCTTCGGAACTTTGGAAAGCGAAGGCGAGAAATTTGCCGCTACCTTGATTCGTCAGGGCGTGATAGGAGGTTATCTGTCGCGCGACTTGGAAAATTACGGCAATCTCAAGCTTACTGACAAAGGAAGGTGTTTCATCAATAACCCAACTTCATTTAAAATCGTGGAAGATATTGATTATTCTGATGCAGACGTGGAGTTGCCTTTAAAGGAAGGGGCCTCTTGCGCGGCCGACCCCGAACTCTACGCTATTTTAAAAGATCTAAGAAAAAAAATTGCGCGAAAACAGAATCTCCCTCCTTATGTAATCTTTCAGGAGCCTTCGCTCGAAGCTATGGCTACAACTTATCCTATCACCGAAGAAGAGTTGGTGAATATTCCCGGGGTGGGAGTGGGAAAAGCCAAACGCTATGGCAAGGAGTTTATCGAGGTGATAAAACGTCATGTCGATGAAAATGAGATCATCCGTCCGGAAGATATCCGGGTGCGCTGCATGCCTAAAGATAATAACCTGAAAGTGTCGATCATTCAGGCAATTGACCGGAAGATTGCTCTTGATGAACTTGCGGAGAGCAAGTGTCTTGAGTTTGAGGAATTGCTTGATGTGCTCGAATCTATTGTAGAGGCAGGAACCAAGATTGACATAAATTATTTCATCTATGAGATCCTTGATGATGAACAGGTAGAAGACATGATGGATTATTTTCGTGAAAGTGAGGAGGATGATCTTGAAAGTGCGATCCAGGAACTCGGCGATGAATATGATGAGAACAATATACGCCTTGTTCGTGTGAAATTCATATCGGAGATGGGCAATTGATTATATTGCGCTTGGGATTACTGAGCGTCTCAAATATTTAATATCAAATATTAACGATGACAATTTTTATAAATTGTCATCGTTAAATCTATATGGGAATTAGCTGGAGCTATTCCTTCATTGATATTTAAAAAAAGTTGGTAACTTAAATGAATAAAAAGTTTGTCGCTGGAGCCGGAGCCGCTATTTTCGCTTTGGCAATGACAGCCAAAGATCCCGTAATAATGACTGTCAACGGAGTTGACGTCCCCAAGTCTGAGTTTGAATATCTATATGGCAAGAATAGCCAGCAGCAACTCTCTCAGCAGCCTCTCGAAGAGTATGTTGAGATGTTCAAGCTTTATAAGATGAAGGTTGAAGACGCAAAAGCAGAAGGGATAGACACTACGGCTTCTTTCCGTAAAGAGATGGAGCAGTATCGTAGAGATTTGGCAGCTCCGTATCTTGCCGATTCAACGTATCTTGACAAGCTCCTTAAAGAAACTTACGATCGTGCTTCGAGAGAAGTCGAAGCCAATCATATAATGCTCTTCAAGAGTCAGAACTCTGCCGAAAATGCAGTCAAGAGACAGCGCATGGACAGTATTCGCCAGGCGTTGCTTTCGGGTGCTGACTTTGCAGAACTTGCAGCAAAGCTTTCGGAAGATCGCGGTTCAAGCCATAGGGGAGGTTGCATGGGCTATATCACGGCTCAACAATATCCATATGCATTCGAGATTGCTGCTTATACAACTCCGGAAGGGGAAATATCCGGAATTATCGAGAGTCCGGTGGGATACCATGTGCTTAAAGGTGGTAAAAGCCGTCCGGCACGGGGAAAGATACAGGCTGCGCATATTTTGAAGATGGCTCAAGGCAATGATCCTGAAATAAATGCAAAAGCCCGTCACCAGATTGACAGCATATATGGGATAGTAAAAGCCGATCCATCCAAGTTTTCTGATCTTGCCACACGTTTTTCCGATGATCGCGGTTCTGCCCGTCAAGGAGGCATGCTCCCTTGGTTCGGTTCCGGGGAGATGGTTGCTGAATTTGATTCTGTTGCCTTCTCAATGCCTGACAACAGTATAAGCGAACCTTTCCGCACTGCTTTCGGATGGCATATAATAAACCGGATTGCATCGCGTCCTATACCATCAATGGCTCAGATGAAACCTGAATTTCTCGCCCGTGTGACTAATCCTCAGGATGATCGCTATGTTCTGGTCCGCGACAATCAGAGTGCTCGTCTTGCCGATATTCATAAGGGTAAGGTAAACGATAAAGTTCTTGATTCCATGCGCTCTTATGTGCTGACAAATGGAATCGATTCGCTCTTCTATGAAAGATATGGTAAAAATCAGGAAGGCGGTGCTACAGTTTTCACTATTGATGGTAAAAAAATAGCTGCGTCTGAATTTGTGGGCGCGATGAAAAATGTAATGCAAGTCAATCCGGATGCTGCAATTAGGATTTTCAATAATAATTTTGATACTTTCTATAATTCCAGTCTTGTAGATGCGGAGATAGCAAGGCTTGAACGTGAAGAACCCGATTACAGAAACCTGCTTCATGAATACGTGGATGGCAGTCTGCTGTATGAGGTTAGTGTAAAGAAAATCTGGGACAAGGCGGCTAAAGATACAGAGGGATTGAAGAATTATTTCGAGTCTAATCGCAGCAACTATAAATGGAGTGTGCCGCATGCTAAGGGTTATCTCGTTCAGGCTGTCAATGATTCTGTTGCCGGCAAGGTCAAGGAGATGGCGGCAACGATCGGTCGTGATTCTTTGGTGAATACCATACGCAAGGCGTTTCATGGTAAAGCGGCTATAGAGAAGGTGCTTGTTGAGAAAGGAACAAACGCGATGGTTGATCATCTTCTTTTCGATGGTCCCGAAACTAAACCTGCAAAAAAGGCATTCGCAACATTCTTTATGATAGATCCTCGCGTGATCACGGCTCCGGAAGAATATACGGATGTGCGCGGACTTGTGACTAGTGATTATCAGAATGAGTTCCAAAGCCAGTGGGAAGAAGAACTCCGGAAGAAGTATCCGGTCAAAGTCAATAAGAAAGTGTTAAAAAGCGTGAAGAAATAGAGTAAAAATCCTTCATTATAAGGAAGCTGGATCAATATTAAGATTCAGCTTCTTTTTTATTAATGGAAATTTGCTTAAATTTGTAGCATATTATGGAAATGCGTAAACCTTCTGTCTTTATAGGTATTGTTGTAGCACTTGCGGCAATGTCTTCTACTGCAGGTTGTGGTTCTAACACAAATGAAACTGCAGCGGAAGAGGAAATACTTGTAGAGGTTGGGGATTCAGCGCTTACAATGCGTGAAGTCTTAGCCAGGATTCCGTCCGGTTTGTCTGAAGAAGATAGCACTGAGTTGTTTAATTCGATAGTGGAACGATGGGTTCGCTCCATGATGCTTAGTGATGTCGCTTTGGAGAATATCGCAGACTTGGAGAGGATTAACCGTATGGCGGAGGATTACCGCAACAATCTTATAATAGAGCGTTACCTGCGTTCGAAACAGGAAGAGGCTCCTGCTGTTTCAGAGCAAAATGTGAGGCTGTATTATGCGGCACATGGCGAAGAAATGAAACTTGAGGCGCCTATTATCAAAGGCATTTATTTGAAAGTGTCCGATTCTGAAGAGCGTCTTGGTGACATTCGCAGATGGATGGCTTCTGCAACTCCATCTGCGATTGACAATATAGAGAAATATGGGTTGAGGCAGGCTTCTCAATATGAGTATTTCAAGGATAACTGGATAGACTGGAGCGAAATGTCGGAGCAGATACCATATCGGTTTTATGATGCTGACGCTTTTTTGAGTTCTACCAAAGACTTTGAAACAGCTTATGGCGGTTCTGTATATTTGCTTCACATATTCGACTATCTTCCTTCCGGAAGCGTCATGCCTTATGAATATGCATCCAAGCTTATTGCCGACATGATCAGCCGAGAAAAGAAAAGCGACTATCGTTTTGAGTTGCTTTCCTCTCTTTATGCCAAAGGTATAGAAGACGGTAAACTTAAGCCGGGACTATACGATCCCGTGAAGCGTAAAATGAAGGAAATGGCATCTGCCGCTAACAATAACAATAATAGAAAGAACATAAGCGACTGATAGCGAGAATCTGCCGGTTGCTTTATATTAATTTTAAGATATGAAATTAAGAAATGTCATGATACCCGGAGCCGCATTGATGGCTCTTTGCGCCATTGCCGCTCCTGTAAAGCGAAATGTTGTTGACGAGGTAGCGTGGATAGTGGGTGATGAGCCTATTTTCCGCTCCGAGATCGAGGAGCAATATGCTTCGATGCGTTCTGAAGGCACTCCCATAATCGGAGATCCTTATTGTGTTATCCCCGAGAGGATAGCGGTTGAGAAACTATATCTCCATCAGGCGAAGATTGATACGGTGGAGGCTCCGGAGGGTCAGGTGCAGAGCTCGGTAGACAAGCGAATGGCTTATTTTGTTAACAATCTCGGGTCGCGCGAGAAGGTTGAGGAATATTTCCGTAAACCATATGCCCAGCTCCGTGATCAGATGCTTGACGTGATGCGCAACAATTATATCATCGAGCAGGTGCAGAGCAATCTGACCAAAGATGTTAAGGCTACACCCAATGATGTTAGAAAATATTTTTCCGCTCTTCCGGAAGATTCGATACCATACGTGCCGATGCAGGTGGAAGCTCAGATCATTTCGATAAACCCGGTGATCCCGGCTCAGGAGATTGAAGACGTGAAAGCTCGTTTACGTGATTATGCAGACCGTGTGAACCGAGGTGAGTCCGAATTTTCAACATTGGCGATCATGTATAGTGAAGACGGATCGGCAATGCAGGGTGGAGAACTCGGTTATCAGAACCGTTCGGCATGGGTGCCTGAATTTGCCAATGTCGCCTTTAACCTCAATGATCCCAAGAAGGTTTCCCGTATTGTAGAAACTGAATATGGTTATCATATAATCCAGCTTATAGACAAGCGTGGAGACCAGGTTAATGTGCGTCATATAATTCTAACTCCGAAAGTGAATGAAAAGGATCTTAAAGAGGCTACAGTGCGTCTTGACTCACTCCGTAAAGAGATAATGGCAGGTAAATTCCCTTTTGAAGAGGCTGCAAGATATGTTTCACAAGATAAGGATACTAAAAACAATAGGGGTATTATGGTGAATCCTCAGACCGGAAGTTCGCGTTTTGAGATGCAGGATCTGCCGCCTGAAGTTGCACGCAGGATAGAACTCATGCAGCCGGGCGACGTGTCTGAGGCATTTATCATGAAAGACTCTAAGCGCAATAAAGACATAGTTGCGATCGTGAAGCTTACCAATAGGGTTCAGGGGCATAAGGCAAATCTTTCAGACGACTACAATATGATCAAGGAGATGTATGAAGTGAGTCGTAAAAACGATATTCTCAAAGAATGGGTTGAACAAAAAATCAAGGATACGTATGTTAAGATTGCCGATGGATGGCAAAACTGTGAATTTGAATACGACGGCTGGATAAAGTGATGATTTCCAAGACTCCTAAATTTATAGTGTTTCTCCTGGCAGCGATTGTGCTGTCGGGAGGAATCTCTGTTATGGATTCCATCTATGCGCAACAGCGTAAGAAAACTGAAAAGAAGGAGTCTTTTACACGTCCGGCTCCGACGCAACCGATAAAGCCTACAATTCCGGATGCCAACCGCTATCAGGAGGATAAAGTCTTTCTTGAGAATGCCGACTCGCTGTTCCGTCCGCCACTTGATAACGAAGAAAAGCAGATAGTGAAAGGGACTGTGGTGTTCAGGCAGGGAGGTATGTGGATGTATTGCGACTCGGCATATTATTTCCCTGAGCGTAACTCATTGGATGCATTCGGTCATGTGGAAATGCGTCAGGGTGACACCCTTTTTGTCTATGCCGACAAACTTTTCTATGACGGAGGGATGCGCAAGGCTGTGCTGACTTCAGGTCCGTCACGTCCGGAGGTTATTCTTAAAGATCCAAAGGTTACATTGACCACAGACAGCCTTGATTATGACATGAATATTGAGATGGGATGGTATACGCGTGGCGGTAAACTGGAGGATGAGATAAATGAACTTACATCTATCTATGGCGAGTATTCGCCAGCCACAAAGCTTGCCCGTTTTGAGAGCGATGTGGTATTGGTCAATACCAAGGACGGCTATAAGATGTTTACCGAAGAGCTTGATTACAATACCTGAACAGATATCGCATCAATCAATACGGAGACGCGTATTGAAGGAGCCAATGACACTATCCTTACATCAGCCGGACGTTACAACACGCAGACTGATAACGCTATCCTTACTGCGCGTTCCACGATTCTGCATCGTGACAGTTCGATGAATGTGGTTTCACTTGAAGGTGACTCGATTATCTATGACAAGGCAACGCGTCTCAGCCGTGCGTATATGTTCAGGGATCTTGCGAAGAATCCGCAGCCTATGGTATTGACCGACACGGCTCGCAAGATGACCCTTATTGGCGGTTATGGGGAATATGACGATTCTTTGAGAAGGGCATTCTCCACTGAATATCCTTTATTGATGGAATACTCACGGCAGGATACGCTTTTTTTGCGTGCAGACACAATTCTGACATCAATACGGGTGGAATACGTTTGGCCAGATAGCCTTAATAATAAATGGAGTGCGGAAACGCGTGCCCGTCTGCAGGGTTATTCGTCGCCTATGGAAATGGCGGAGGACATGAAGATAGAGATGCTTCGTGTACCGTATGGATTTCCCAAGCCCGGGCAGGTTCCGGCATTGACAGGTTTCAATAAAGACTTTTTTAAGCTATTGGAAGATCTTAAAAAGGGGCAGACTCAAGTTTCTAAACCTCAAATCTCTGCTCCTGTTTCTACCGATGGTGGCAAGCTTATAAAAGAGTCTTCTGATCTTACTGTGTTGCCTGATATTCACGGCAAATCTGATAAATCTGAAAAAAAAGGACATAGTGAGCCTGATGATCAGGAAAATCAAATCAAGCTATCTACAGTGAGGGAGATGGTAGCCACGGAGATAGTTGACAGTGTTCCTGATAATGATTCTATTGACACTTTAGCTTCCGGTCCGCGACTTGATAAACTTGGACGTGACTCTGCATATATGGTTCCCAAGGATTATCATGTTGCCAAAGCGATCGGCAGGGCACGTTTCTTCCGTCAGGATATGCAGGGGGTTGCCGACACTATGATTTATCAGGAGTATGATTCGATGCTTTACATGATCCGCAAACCGATAGTCTGGAGCGACAGCAAGCAGGTTTATGGTGAGAAGATAAACGTGCATTTTAATGATTCGACTGTTGATAGGGCGGATCTTCCGGAGAAAGGATTCTTGGCAGAATATCTTGATGAAGATTTTTATAATCAGCTTTCAGGGAAGAAAATGACTGCTTATTTCTCAAATGACGAGTTGGAAAAACTTGAAGTGGAAGGGAATGTCGAGACTATATTCCTGCCGATGGAGAAGGACTCTACGTATAACAAGATGGTTAGCGTGGAGAGTTCTTTCCTTACGATAGACATGAAAGCTCGCACGCTTGACAAACTAAAGTTCTGGCCGGAGACTACCGGTTCAATATATCCTCTTTTCCTCGTTAAACCATCGCAGCAATACCTGCAAGGATTCAAATGGTTCGAGCCGTTGCGACCTAAGCGTGAATGGTATGGCGACCGATGGAAATGGATTGATGAACTTGGAGAGGTTCCTGAGGAACTTGACAATTATTTCAAGGATGACACACCCGCTTCGAAAATGAAAACGGGAATATCACAATAAGGTGTTTATGACAGATGTGATCAGATTGCTGCCAGATTCAGTGGCAAACCAGATAGCCGCCGGAGAGGTGATTCAACGCCCGTCATCAGCCATCAAGGAGTTAGTGGAGAATGCTGTTGATGCCGGCGCCACGAATATACGCATTGTAGTGAAGGATGCGGGTAAAACCATGATACAGGTTATAGATAATGGCTCCGGCATGTCGGAGACAGATGCCCGTATGGCTTTTGAACGTCACGCCACGTCAAAAATCCGTAATGCCGAAGATTTATTCACACTTCACACTATGGGATTCAGGGGGGAGGCTCTTCCCTCCATATGTGCCATAGCCGAGGTGGATGTGAAGACGAGAAGGGAAGATGACAAACTCGGCACTCATCTCGTGATTGCAGGTAGCCGAGTGGAAAGTCAGGAGCCTTGCGTGTGCGACAAAGGCACCGTGATTACCGTCAAGAAACTTTTCTTCAATGTTCCAGCACGGAGGAAATTCCTTAAGAGCGACAGCGTTGAACTCACAAGCATCATTCGTGAATTTGAGAGGATGGCATTGGTGAATAATAATATCCGTCTTGGACTTGACACAGGTAACCGCATCATCGACTTGCGTGCCGGCTCTTTCAAACAGCGTATCATAGATCTATGGAAATCGAGTCTTGATACACAACTCCTGCCAATAAATGTTGAAACTTCTTTAGTGAAGATAGAAGGGTTTATTTCGAGGCCTGAATTTGCCCGAAGGCGTAATCCTTTGCAGTTCCTGATAGCAAACGGACGCAACATGCGTCATCCTTATTTTCATAAGGCTATAATAGGGTGTTATGACGCCCTTATCGCTCCCGACACGCAACCTTGTTATTTCTTGAAGTTTTCCGTGGATCCCCAGAGCGTTGATGTGAACAGGAGTCCGACGAAAGATGAGATAAAGTTTGAATATGAACAGCAGATATGGCCGATCCTGCAGGCTGCCGTAAAGGCTGCGCTCGGTAAGTTTTCAGCTGTTCCTTCCATTGATTTCACATCAGATGCAATTCCGGTCCGTCCGTTGAAAGAGGGGGAGCTGCCCAAAGAGCCGGTCATAGAGATGCCAAAGGGGTATAATCCGTTTAAATCGGAATATGACCACAAACCATCCTCTTCTAATTGGGAGTCATTATATGAAAATTTTAGCAGAGGTGCCGCTAAAAATAGTTTTCAGATGCCGGAGACTCCAGTAAATTGTCATAAGACTGTGGATAGTTCCATCGGATTAATTCCGGAGACGGAAGATTCCGATAAGCCTGATGATTCATTGTTTGATGAAGAGTTTAAGGATAAGCTGACACCAATGTGCATGCAATATGCGTCAAAATATATAGTCACCTCGTCACGTGATGGCTTGATTATAATAGACCAGCATAGGGCTCATGTCAAGATACTCTATGAAGAGTTCATGCGCAGGGTGGAGA
>CAMYSW010000035.1:0-13279 GCA_947297425.1 uncultured Porphyromonadaceae bacterium | reverse complement strand
CGGGAAGGCGGTCTGACCGGAGGCATACAGGTCAACGGCAATTATCCCGGCAAAGCCCGAAACATCAAGGAGCTTCGCGATGACATCCTCTATGCCATGTCGCTAATTCCCGGCAAGCACCGTCTCAACCTCCATGAAATCTATGGCGACTTTCAAGGAAAGTTCGTTGACCGTGACGAGGTGACACCCGAATATTTCGAGAGCTGGATTCAGTGGGGTAAAGAGAACGATATCAAGCTCGACTTCAATTCCACCTCCTTCTCCCACACCAAGAGCGGTGACCTAAGCCTCTCAAATCCCGATAAAGCCATCCGCGATTTCTGGATCGAACACTCGAAGCGATGCCGCGCCATTTCCCAAGCCATCGGCGAGGCGCAGCAGGATCCCTGCATCATGAACACATGGGTGCACGACGGAAGCAAGGACATCACCGTTAACCGCTACATGTACCGCGAACTGCTCAAGGACTCTCTCGACCAGATCTTCGAGCACCGCTACGACTGGATGAAGGACTGCGTGGAAAGTAAGGTCTTCGGCATCGGGCTGGAAAGCTACACGGTCGGCAGCAACGACTTCTACACCGCCTACGCCTCCAAACGCGACATGATGATAACCCTCGACACGGGTCACTTCCATCCCACGGAGAGCGTTGCCGACAAGGTATCCGCCATGCTCCTGTTCGTGCCCGAGCTTATGCTCCACGTATCGCGCCCCGTGCGCTGGGACTCCGACCACGTCACCATCATGGACGATCCCACGATGGACCTCTTCAGCGAGATAGTACGCGCCGGTGCCCTGAACCGTGTGCACTACGGACTCGACTACTTCGACGGCACCCTCAACCGTATCGGCGCCTACGTCATCGGCAGCCGTGCCGCCCAGAAATGTATGCTACGCGCACTTCTCGAACCGATCGAAACCCTGCGCAATTATGAACTTGCCGACAAGAAATTCCAGCGTCTTGCCCTTCTCGAAGAATGCAAGAACCTGCCGTGGAACGCCGTCTACGACATGTTCTGCCTGAAGAACAACGTCCCCGTCGGCGAGACATTCATCTCCGAGGTTGAGAAATACGAGGCAGAGGTAACCTCACGTAGATAGTTTTAGTTGAAAGTTAGGGTTTAAAGTTTAGATAATTGTTCTTCTTTGAGCATGGATTTACGATAAGCGCAAAGTTGCCGTGATAATTCCTCGATTATTGGACGGAGTTTGTCAACTTTCTCAGGAGTGGTCATTTCTAAATCGACAGCCAAAGTAAGTTGACACATTACTTCCATAAGTGAGCCATAAGCAATTTCGCAAAAATGAATTTTCTCTTTATTCGAAAAACGACCTGTGCCTTCTGCAATATTTGATGATACAGATATTACCGCACGCCGAATTTGGTCTGACAAACCATATTTTTCTTGATGAGGAAACAATGATGCGATTTTGTAGACTTCTTTCACAATGATTCGTGATTTTTGCCAGATGATCAATTTCTCAAAACTAAATTCCATATTGTTTTTTTGCAAATGTAATAAATTCAATTGAGTTTACAGTGCTATTATCTAAACTTTAAACTAAAACCATAAACCAAATGATAATAATCGGATTATTAATCATCGCAATCGGAAGCTTTTGTCAATCAAGTAGCTATGTGCCGATTAAACGCGTAAAAGACTGGAGCTGGGAGAGCTTCTGGCTTGTTCAGGGCTTGTTCGCATGGCTGGTGTTTCCGCTGTTGGGTGCAATGCTGGCTGTTCCATCGGGTCATACCCTTATGGAGGCATACAGTGCGAACCTTACTGCCGCACTGCTCGCTATTCTTTTCGGAGTGTTGTGGGGTATCGGAGGCTTGACTTTTGGTCTGTCGATGCGCTATCTCGGTGTGGCACTCGGACAGTCGATATCGCTTGGCACATGTGCAGGTCTGGGAACAATACTGACTCCGTTGTTTTTGGGAAAACCGGGCGACCTCACAATGCCTGTGATTGTCGGCGTTGTCGTGACGCTGTTGGGCATTGCCATCATCGGTATTGCCGGAAACATGAGGGCAAAGACAGCAGGCGAGACTGTAAAGGACTTCAACTTCGGCAAAGGGATAACCGTTGCGTTGATAGCCGGCGTGATGAGCGCATGCTTCAGCATCGGTCTCGGATTCGGGTCATCACTATGCTTTGAGAATACTCCTGAGATTTACCGTACATTGCCTGCCACATTTCTTGTCACACTCGGAGGGTTCTTCACCAATGCCGTCTACTGCTTATGGCAGAACGGCAGGAACAAGACATTCTCAGACTACGGCAAGACCTCGCTGTATCTGAACAATATTCTGTTCTGTGCTCTCGCCGGACTGTTGTGGTACAGCCAGTTCTTCGGACTTGCTCTCGGCAAAGGCTTCCTTGTAAGCTCTGCGACACTACTGACATTCTCATGGTGCATACTCATGTCTCTCAATGTGACATTCTCCAATGTCTGGGGCATAATACTGAAAGAGTGGCAGGGAACCACCACCCGAACAAAGACAGTTCTTGTTATCGGGCTTATAGTTTTAATAGTTTCATCATTCTTACCGCAAATAATATGACATCAATATTGGAAAACCGTCCGGCACTTGCTGCCGAGGTGGAGAAAGTTGCCGAAACCGCCGGCTATCTATGGCAGAAAGGGTGGGCGGAGCGTAATGGCGGCAACATAACCGTCAATATCACGGAACACGTTGACGAGGCAATGAAAATCATTCCGGCAATCAGCGAGCCGGTTGCAATAGGGTTGACGTTGCCCAACCTCAAAGGATGTTGGTTCTTCTGTAAAGGCACGCAGAAACGTATGCGTGATCTTGCCCGCAGTCCGATGGACAACGGATCTATTATCCGCATCACAGATGATTGCGCTCACTACGAAATAGTGGCTGACAATCCTGTCATGCCAACATCCGAACTCCCGAGTCATCTTGCCGTACACAACTATCTCATCGGTAAAGGCTCCTGCTACAAGGCTTCGCTGCACACGCATCCCATCGAGCTTGTAGCCATGAGCCACAATCCTGAGTTCCTCAAAAAGGATGTTCTGACACGTCTGTTATGGAGCATGATTCCCGAAACAAAGGCTTTCGCTCCTCGCGGACTCGGCATCGTGCCCTATATGATGCCATCCAGTAACGAACTTGCAGAGGAAACAATCAGAACCATTGATGACAATTATGACGTGGTGATGTGGGAAAAACACGGGGTGTTTGCTGTAGACACCGACATCATGTCGGCGTTCGATCAGGTTGACGTGCTTAACAAATCCGCCAACATCTATATGTGCGCCCGCTCGATGGGATTCATCCCCGATGGCATGTCGCAGGAACAGATGCAGGAAATCTCCACGGTATTCAATCTTCCCAAATAAAAAGAAGCTGCATAAAACTTAAGTTTTATGCAGCTTCTTTTTATTTGGGTTAGTATCGGCGGCAGGTGACGATGGTTTCTGATGATTTCAGAATCAGTTCCTTGCCGTCGAGTTTTATAATGTGGAAGACAACGGGATTGGAATAGATGCCCCAGGATTGCAGTGCAAATACACTGTTTCCTGTATTGTACGGGAAATCCATGGTAACTGTGGAAGTTCCCTTGTCATAATTTAGATTACCGGCTATAACGGCACCGGAGCTTTCATTTTCGGAAACACTCCTGAGGTTGACCACGTGAAGGTTGATATCTATATATCTCCTCTGTTCCGGAGTCCATTCTTCTGCGTCTTCCAGATATTCTATCTTCATTATCTGCCATTGGGCATCAAGTTTGCCATTGATGGGAGTTTTGCGGCATGAAGGTAAGGAGATGAGACTGATAATGCCGAAAAGTAATGCAATGCAAAAAAATATTTTGTTTTTCATCATTATTTCTTGTTTTTAGGACCAAAAAGCCATCCTGTTTTACTTATCTTCAACATTACTCCGTAGCTGTTGCCGATTAGCGAACCGGCATCCATGCCAAAGGCAAGGTCTGCCTGCCACCCTTTCAGTTTTTTTGGCTTGTAATTAACCTCGGCAAGGAGATTGAAGCTCGTTTTGGGTTCGGCAAAAGGGATATCGTATGTTCCCCAGCTTTTCTGATACGATGCGAGTACCTTATATCCTAATTCCTCAAGCGGCTGCCCTTTGAAGCCGAGGTGGTGTCCCCACATTCGGTTTGACAGGAATTGCAGTTTGTGATTGGCATTATAGATCGGCGAGATTATCAATGGATTGCCTATTCCCATTCCCCAATGTTGCCAACCGTTGTAGATTCCGTGATTGTAGTAATTATCCCTGCCGCTGACCTGCTCGTTGATCTCTGGGGTGTGGTCCCAATATACGGGACCGGACTGGTCTTTGGTATATAAAAATTCATATACAGCTTCCGAAATCCACCGGTTCTTGGGGAACTTAGCCTCAATACCCCATAGTCCGTCTTTCCATGGATAATCGAAGAAAAGCATGGAATGGTCCTCAAAGAAATGTTGATAATACGCCTTCACGCTCCAGTCGGCTTTCGGTTTCCATGCCAATGCGAAGTTCCAGCTTCCAAGCATATTTCCTTCAACATTGACCTGTTCTCCTGCCGGTGTGTCCTCACCACCCCTCATCGGGATAAGAGCCTTTATAAAATTTTTCCATCCATGAGGCATTTTGGTCACTTTGCCGTTCTGATACGATTCACCTCCGAATTGTGTTGCCATCTCAAGCCCGAGTTCAAATTCCAAAGGGAATTTTTTCGTGTTTCCACCTCGGAAGAATATTGCCTTCGAATGGTATAAGGTGTTGAGGGTATATTTGGAATCTTTGTTTACCCAGCTTTCTATCCATCTGTTGTCTGTAAATTTACCGTAAGCTATATATCCCTTTACGGCAAACCATCCCTTTGTTCCCCAGAAATCGGCATAGTCGAATATACCTACTCTCACTTGCGGAATGGGTCGTGCGTTTCCGGAATAGGTGAGATTTCCCGATGCAAGTTCGGAGTTTGAAATGAATCCGGGAATCTCCTTGCTTCCTGCCATTATGTTGAGGCAGCGATATTTCGCTTCGGCGTACAATTGCTGAACCACGAAGACTGATGAGAATCTTGCTGCCACGGCGAGATCCACGCCTGCGCCCCAAGTGAAGCGGCGTGTCGTGTCCATGTCGTGGAAAGCCCCCAGTCGGAGGTATGCATTGTTTTTTTCTCTTGACGAAAGTCCGTATTGGTTATTCATCATCCAGAACGGGGTGTTTTGTCCTCCCGCCACATTGATTCCGATTTCGCCGTGATAACGGATGGAGTCGTTCCATTCAGCCTTGGCTATTGCGGGTGTCAATAGGGTGGCTGCGGCAACAAGTAATAGATATAGCTTATGCATTCTATAAATGTTAAACGTGGAATATGTAAAAATTAGATTGCTTAAAACAGGTTCGTTATGAGCAGATACCTTATATTAAACATTGCTCATTATAAAAAAGTTGAGACCGACAATCATGATAGACTGTCGGTCTCGGGGATAGGATGGATTTGGGGATGTAGTCCATAGCAGAGTCGAACTGCTCTTTAGAGAATGAAAATCTCTCGTCCTAACCGATAGACGAATGGACCGACACAAATCTTGACCGCCGATGCCCGAAAAGCATCACGCGGAGGATTTTACTATTTTAAATTTTGTTGATATGCTTCGAGAGTGAGCTGCAAAGGTTGGCTGCCTTGTTCTTTGAGATGATATTCTTGCGGCCAAGACGCTGAAGAAGAGCGCTTACTTTATTATAGGCAGCTGTTGCTTCCTCCTTGTCGTTCATTCTACGAATGCGACGCACTGCGTTGCGTGCTGTTTTAGCCCAGTATCGGTTCTCAAGTCTTCTTTTCTCCGACTGGCGAATTCTTTTTAATGACGATTTATGGTTTGCCATTGTTAAAAATTTCTTTTCTTTGTTCTGTTAATAAATTGGTAGCCCATAGCAGAGTCGAACTGCTCTTTAGAGAATGAAAATCTCTCGTCCTAACCGATAGACGAATGGGCCACGATAAGCAACTGCACTTTCCCGTTATTAAAAAATAATAACTTTTAAGCGTATTTTGCGACTGCAAAGGTAATAATTCTTTTTGATTCAACCAAAAAATCACAAAATATTTTATTAATTTTGCAATAAACCCATCCAATTTTATCCTTTTTTGATATGAATACTCTAAAAATCTTTTGTGAAAACACCGATAGTCATATCGAAGTGGCGGGAGGGACAACTCTTCTTGAGATTGCAAGCAATCTTGCCCCTAAGCTTGATTTCAAACCTATATGCGCTCTGGTGAATAACAAAGTGGAGGCTTTGGGCTATCATCTGTTTTCACCGAAGCGGGTGGAGTTCCTTCCTGCGCATTCCGCCATAGGGAAAGATATATATATCCGTTCTTTATGCATGATGCTTTACAAGGCGGTGTCCGAGCTTTATCCAGGTTTGACATTGAGGATAGAGCTTTCCATCTCGAAGGGCTATTATTGTCGCTTGCTTGATGATTCGGGTCACGCGGTTCATATTGATGAGGAGGGTGTCGCCAAGATTAAGGATGCGATGGGCAGGACGGTGGCGCAAGACATCCCTTTCAGGCGCAAAGAGAAACCCACAGATGAGGTGATTGATATTTTCCATAACGAGGGTCTTGAAGACAAGGTGGGACTTCTTGAAACTGTCAATCATCTTTACACGCATTATTACCTGCTTGGAGACACGGCTGATTCTTATTATATGCCGTTGGCTCCATCTTCTTCATACCTCGGGGTGTTCGACCTTCTGCCTTATAAAAGCGGGTTCCTGCTTTTAGGTTTCGATAGCGAGAATCCTGATTCTCCGGCTGTTTCCATCAAGCAGGAAAAGATGTATCATGCTTTCACGGAGCATCTTAAATTCAATAAGGTGATAAAGGTGTCGAATGTCGGCGAATTGAATAGGGCGGTGGAACACCGCATGACATCCCGTTTGATAAACGTAGCCGAGGCTATGCACGATAAGCTTTTGGGACGCATCAGCGATGATATCGCGGAGAGGCGTAGTCGCGGGGATGCCGGGATCGTTCTGATAGCCGGACCTTCATCTTCGGGAAAAACGACTTCCGGCAAACGTCTTGCCATTCAGCTTATGACGAACCTCATGGTTCCCAAGATGATATCTCTTGACGATTATTTTATCGACCGGGAAAAGACACCGCGAGATCATACCGGAGATTATGATTTTGAGAGCCTTTATGCTCTGGATCTCGAGCGGTTTAATTCGGATCTCGAGCGACTCCTCGCAGGAGAGGAGATAAATTTGCCGACATATAGTTTTGAACTTGGGCGTAGGGTGGAGTCTCACAGACCGCTTCGTCTTGAGGCAAACGATGTCCTTATAATAGAGGGCATTCATGGGTTGAATCCGGAACTTACGGGCAATATAGATCCGAGGCACCTTTACAAGATATATGTTTCGGCGCTAACAACGCTCCGCATTGATGATCACAACTGGATTTCTACATCCGACAATCGGTTGTTGCGCCGGATAGTGCGCGACCACAAATATCGTCATATTTCTGCGGAAGAAACCATCCGTCGCTGGCCGAGTGTGCGCCGGGGCGAGGATAAATGGATATTCCCGTTTGCGGAAAATGCCGATGCCACTTTCAATTCCTCCCTTATTTTCGAACTCGGAGTCATGAAGGATTACGCAGAACCATTGTTGCGTGGTGTGCCGCATGGTCAGAAACAATATGCGGTGGCAAACCGCCTGCTGAAGTTCCTTGACCTTTTCAAGACGATTCCTGCCGATCAGGTGCCTTTCACCTCCCTGCTTCGTGAGTTTCTCGGAGGCTCTTCGTTTCACTATTGACACTTTTTAGGGTCTTTGACACAGGACTTCGCTTAAGTGCCAAAAAATAGAATTTGCATTGAAAGATTTAAATGAAAAAGATATAGAGCTCATCGGCGAGATGATCGAGCATGGTGATGAAGTCGGTGCGCGTAAAGTGTTTTCCGAACTGCACCCCGCCGATATTGCAGAACTCTTCCAGGACATGAGCCTCAAGGAGGCGGAATGGGCGTTCAACCTTATTGACGATAAGGGGAAGAAGGCTGATGTGCTCATGGAGCTTGACGAGGAAGACCGCAAGCAGCTTCTGGAGGGTATGGATCCGGAACAGATCGGTCATTTCATTGATCTGCTCGATACCGACGATGCCGTAGACCTAATTCAGGAACTTGATGAGGAAGACCGGGAAGAGGTAATCCTGAACATTGAGGATATGGAACAGGCGGGAGATATCGTTGACCTGCTGCAGTATGACGAGGATACGGCTGGCGGTATGATGGGCACTGAGCTTATCAAGGTAAATGAGAACCTGTCAATGCCCGACTGCCTCAAGGAGATGCGCCATCAGGCGGAAGATCTCGATGACATATACAATATCTATGTCGTAGATGACGATGACCGTCTGAAAGGTGTGTTGCCTCTAAAGAAGATGATCACGCATCCGTCAGTGTCAAAAATCAAACATGTGATGGAGACGGATCCGGTATCCGTGAAGGCTGATATGCCAATTGTGGATGTAGCGATTGACTTTGAAAAATATGACCTTGTGGCGATGCCTGTTGTCGACAGTATAGGTCGATTGGTGGGACAGATCACGGTCGATGACGTGATGGATGAGGTGCGTGAACAGAGTGAGCGTGATTTCCAGCTTGCTTCGGGTATCTCTTCCGATATTGATGCAGACGACTCCGTTATGGCTCAGACAAAGGCGCGTCTGCCATGGCTTCTGATCGGTATTGCCGGAGGGATTTTGAGTTCATTGATTCTTTCCGGCTTTGAAGCTCAGCTCGCAGCACTCACTGCGTTGGCATATTTTATTCCGCTGATTGGAGGCACGGGTGGAAATGTAGGTGTGCAGGCATCGGCAATCGTGGTGCAGGGCCTTGCCAATGGACGTCTCGAACTCAAGGAGTTCTGGAACCAGATGTGGAAAGAGTTGCGTATCTCGTTGCTTAACGCCATAGTCATATCTGGAGCGATCTGCCTGTATACGGTTTTCACAGAACCCGGAAACTACGCACTCACCTGCACCGTGACGGCATCTCTTTTTTGTGTCGTGATATTCTCTACCGTGTTCGGGGCGCTGGTGCCCCTTACTCTTGAGCGACTGAAGATTAATCCGGCTCTTGCCACCGGCCCTTTTATCCAGATCACCAATGATGTAGTGGGGTTGCTTATATACGTGGTGATGGCTATGTGGATGTTGAACCTGTTTACATGATAACGGTTCATGCATTTAATATAAATATCATGTTCCTAATTGATTAAAACTCCTAATTTATAGAAATGGGAAAATTTGCCGAGACTCCCCTCATGAGCCAATATGTCGAGATGAAGAAAAAGCATCCCGATGCCGTGCTTCTTTTCCGGGTGGGAGACTTTTATGAAACGTTCTCTGACGATGCGATAGCGGCAAGCGAGATTCTCGGAATCACGCTGACGCGGCGAGCTAACGGTAAAGCCGCTTATGTTGAGCTTGCAGGATTTCCTCACCATGCGCTTGATTCATATCTTCCCAAATTGGTGAGAGCGGGTAAGCGGGTGGCAATATGTGAGCAGCTTGAAGATCCGAAACTTACGAAAAAGCTTGTGAAGAGAGGTATTACGGAACTTGTGACTCCAGGTGTAAACCTCAATGACAACACGCTGCGTCCGCGTGAGAACAATTTCCTTGCCGGCATCCACGTGAACAAGTCTTCGGTGGGTGTAGCTTTCATGGATCTTTCCACAGGCGAATTTCTTTGTGCCCAGGGTGACAAGGATTATATTGACAAGCTTATTGCCAATATAGCGCCTAAAGAATTGCTCCGCATGCACGGCACCCGTCAGTTTTGCGAAGACAATATTTCCCATAAATGCAGTGTTTTTGAACTTGACGACTGGGTGTATACTGCAGATGCTGCGAATGAGCGGCTGGTGAAACATTTCGGAACCTCGTCGCTGAAGGGTTTTGGTGTGGATGGCATGCATGAGGCTGTAGTCGCAGCCGGAAGTCTGTTGTATTATCTTGACCTTACGCAACATACCAATATATCACATATAACTACCTTAAGCCGCATTGATGGCGACAAATACGTTAGGCTTGACAAGTTTACTATCCGCAACCTTGAACTTTTGACACCGTTGGCGGAGGAGGGGCTATCGCTACTGAAGGTGATAGACAAGACTGTCACTCCCATGGGTGGACGGAAATTGCGTTCATGGCTGTCTTTCCCTCTTTTGGATATAAAAGAGATTACCCACCGTCAGGATGCAGTGGAATATTTATTCCGTGATGTTGCCTGTCGCGAACGTTGTGGGGAGACGTTGCGGAGTGTGGGCGACCTTGAACGCCTTATGGCTAAGTTAGCTTCCAACAGGATCGGACCGCGAGATTTCGTGTCATTGCGCGATTCGCTGCGGGCTGCAGATAGGTTGCGTGTGATTTTGTCGGAATCAGATTCGGATGTTTTCCGTAAAATGGCTGGCGACATGAGTGATACGACTCAGCTTTCGGAAACTATTGCTCGTGTAGTAGTGGATGATGCGCCGACACAACTTGGCAGAGGAAACGCGATTGCGGAAGGGGTAGATGCCGAACTTGATGAGTTGCGGGACCTTCATGCAAATTCAAAACGTGCCCTTGAAGAGATCCGGATCCGTGAAAGTGAAATAACAGATATCCCCTCTTTGAAAATTGCGTTCAATAATGTGTTCGGGTATTATATTGAGGTGCGTAATGCCCACAAAGACAAGGTTCCGGACACATGGATTCGCAAGCAGACACTCGTGAATGCGGAGCGTTATATCACCCCCGAACTCAAGGAATATGAAGAGAAAATCATGGGCGCGGAAGATAAGATTTCCGCAATAGAGAACCGTATTTTCACTGAATTGGTGCATGGAGCCATGTCGTTTATTCCGCATATCCAGAGGAATGCCATTACCACTGCAACTGTAGATTGCATCTTTTCTATGGCTAAGGTTGCGGAGGAGTATCGTTATGTGCGTCCGGTGGTGGATGATTCTTTGAAAGTTTCCATAACCGAAGGCAGGCATCCTGTGATCGAGCGTCGCCTTCCCCCCGGCGAGTCATATATAAGCAATAGTGTGAACCTTGATTCCGACGGACACCAGATACTTATGATCACCGGTCCGAATATGAGCGGTAAGTCGGCATTGCTGCGCCAGACGGCTCTTATTGTCCTTATGGCTCAGATCGGGTCTTTCGTCCCTGCGGAGGCGGCACATATAGGGTTGGTGGATAAGATTTTCACACGTGTCGGGGCGAGTGACAACATATCCTCTGGTGAATCCACTTTCATGGTTGAGATGAACGAAGCTGCAGCAATCCTGAACAATATGAGTAACCGCTCTTTGATCCTTTTCGATGAGCTTGGACGTGGCACGTCTACTTATGATGGTATTTCGATTGCATGGGCAATAGTGGAGCATATTCATGAGAACGGGCATTTTCGCCCTAAAACGCTTTTTGCCACTCATTATCACGAGTTGAATGAAATGGAGAAGACATTCAATCGTATCGTGAATTATAATGTTTCTGTTAAAGAGATCAAAGGCAAAGTGGTGTTCATGCGCAAGCTTGAGCGGGGAGGTTCGGCACATAGTTTCGGTATCCATGTTGCGAAACTTGCCGGAATGCCGCCATCTATTGTCAAACGTGCCGACCAGGTACTTTCCCGTCTTGAAAGCGGATCTAAATCGGAGACAACTGTAGACGGAGGAAAGATCAAAGGGAAAGGAGACATGAAAGACATAGGGAAGGCTCGTGATGGCTATCAGTTGTCGTTCTTCCAGCTTGACGATCCCTTGTTAAGCCAGATTCGTGACCGTCTTTTAGGTATAAGTATCGATAATCTCACGCCTCTACAGGCTCTGACCACTCTCCATGATCTTCAGGGCTTGCTGACCGGTAAAAACTGATATATAATGATTACACCGGATGAAGTATTGAAGTTATTGTCAGATATAGAGAGTGATCGTATTGAACGAACAGTCTCTACAACCAACACTGACAAGTTTGGTCAGGCAATATGTGCTTTTGCTAATGATCTTCCAAATCATAATCAGCCGGGATATTTAATACTTGGTGCTGATGATAAAACCGGTAAGGTTGTAGGATCTGTCAAGATAACAGACCAGTTGTTGCAAAATCTCGGCGGTATAAAGACGGATGGTAAACTTCAGCCACAGGTAAGTATGACAGTGGAGAAAGTGTCGTTGCCGGATGGTGATGTTGCAGTCGTAACCGTACAACCATGTCAGTTTACTCCGGTTAGATATGAAGGGCGGGTGTGGATTCGTAATGGTCCGCGTAAATGCATTGCGAGCGAAGCTGATGAAAAACGGTTGCTCGAGAAAAGAACCAGCAGGATGCTGACATTTGATGCCCTTCCTTGCCTTGATTCAACAATTGATGATATAGATCTTTCATCTTTTAAGCAGGTGTATTTGCCCAAGGCATTTCCGGAGGATGTAATTAAATCTGACGATCGCAGCGTGGAGCAGCAAATGCAGGCGTTAGGATACTTCAATATTAAATATAATTGTCCCACTTATGCGGGTATAATTATGTTTGGTAAAAATCCTGAGAGATTCATGCCTGGATGTTATGTGCAATATGTCAGATTTGCCGGTATAAGCAGAGCCGGAGAAATTAAAAATGAATACAAATTCTCCGGCAATCTTGTTAAGATACTATCTCAGTTGGATACATTTGTCGATGCATCCATTACTAACAGACGACCGGTGCCTGTGTCTGCTTTGCGTGAAGAGATGAGGGTGGATTATCCTCATTGGGCGACTCGCGAACTTCTTATGAATGCAGTTTGTCATCGAGATTATGAAGGTAATGGTCCGGTGCAGTTTTATCAATATGATGATCGTATTGAAATAATGAACCCGGGAGGATTATATGGCAAGGCGACACCTGATAATTTCCCTTATGTGAACGATTATCGTAACGGAATAGTTGCAGAAGGAATGAAGGTGTTAGGCTTTGTTAATCGTTATAGTAGAGGTGTTCAGACGGTTCAGGATGAACTTAAATCCAATGGCAATGGAGAGGCAGAATTCAAACTTCATTTAGTAACAGCTTTTCTTGTTGTGGAAAAAATTTCATCATATGCTTCATCTGAACCGAAGGAAGAGTCTTTAGAACCGAAGAAAGAACCGAAGAAAGAGCCTTTAAGACCGAAGAAAGAACCGAAGAAAGAGCCTTTAAGACCGAAGAAAGAACCGAAGAAA